>CAIVGO010000271.1 GCA_903905445.1 uncultured Bacteroidota bacterium | reverse complement strand
TTCCTGAATGCGCTGCTCGACCCGGTTTACTGCCCGAATTTCGCCCGAAAGCCCCACTTCACCTGCAAAACAGATATTAGAAGGAATGCTCACATCCAACAGGGAAGAAATCAAGGCTGCCACAATCGATAGGTCGATGGCCGGATCATCCACCCGGATACCGCCTGCAATGTTGAGAAACACGTCGTTGATGCTGAAAAAATAGCCGCAGCGTTTTTCCAGCACGGCCAGCAACATCGACAAGCGCCGCATGTCAAAACCGGTGGCCGAGCGTTGCGGGGTGCCAAATACGGCTTTGCTCACCAGTGCCTGTGCCTCAATCAGCATCGGGCGCATACCTTCCATGGTGGCGGCAACCGCACTGCCGCTCAATTCTTCGTCTTTTTGGCTGAGCAACAGTTCGGACGGATTACTCACCTCCCGCAGTCCGGCCGATTGCATCTGGTAAATACCCATTTCATCAGTACTGCCAAAGCGGTTTTTCAGCGTGCGCAAAATCCGATAAGTATTATGGCGGTCGCCCTCAAATTGCAAAACACAGTCTACAATATGCTCCAGCAATTTTGGACCCGCGATTTCGCCCTCCTTATTAATGTGTCCGATCAAAAAAACGGGAATATTGGTTTCCTTGGCAAAGCGCAACAACTCGCCCGCGCACTCGCGTACCTGCGAAATACTGCCCGGCGTACTTTCGATGTGTGGACTGCTTAGGGTTTGGATCGAATCGACAATCAGCAATTGCGGTTGCAGGTCCTGGGCCATGCTCAGCATTTTGGAGCTGTTGGTTTCGGTCAGGATATAACATTCCGATTTGAAAATGCCGATACGGTCGGCGCGCATCTTGATTTGCTCTTCGCTTTCTTCGCCGCTTACGTATAGAATTTTGGCGGGCAATTGCATGGCAACTTGCAGCAGCAGCGTGCTTTTTCCGATGCCCGGTTGTCCGCCAATCAAAACCAGCGAGCCCGGTACAATGCCGCCGCCTAATACCCGATTGAGTTCTTCATCGGGGGTGGCTAATCGGATGGTGGTGCCGGTTTCAATTTGTTTGAGGAGGATGGCGCGTGGACCTTCCGATTTTCCAGGGGCAGCCCAGGACTTGCGACGTTCTTCGCCGGTAGTCTCTTTTTGGATTAATTCTTCCTGGTAGGTATTCCATTCGCCACATTGCGGGCATTTCCCCAGCCATTTCGGGGCAGATGCGCCACAGTTGGAACAGAAAAAAATTATTTTTGCTTTGGCCATTTTTGGGCGCTTCTTGAAATATAGGCAAACTTATTGCTAATGCACAGGCGTTGCGTTATTCCTGTCGCCAAATTTCCAGAAAGCGCTGAATGACCGTTTTGTTTTCACGGTACACTTTTGCGCCGCGGGTGGCGGTAACAATACTGCAAGGTACTTCTTTCGAAACTTCGCGTTGCGACATACCTTGATCGAATGCGTCGAAAATTTTCCAGCGTTCGAGCATCATGGCGCGTTCGTTTTCGGTAAAAGTAAGACGAAGCAATTCGTCAAATTCGGTTTCCGATTGGGCAGATTGGAATAGTTTGTACAACATAATATGGTTAGGTGTTGGGCGCGTTTTCCTTTTGCAAAGTTGTAAAGGATCTTTTAATTTTTTCAAGAAACCTTTTTAATCTTAAAATCCCTCAAATCACAGTTTAACATCGCATTTTTGCACCCTTATGCGGCTATCCGTTATTATCGTCAATTATAATGTGCGCCATTTCCTCGAACAGGCGCTGCGTTCCGTCCGAAAAGCCATGCTTGGCATCGATGGCGAAGTGTGGGTGGTCGACAATAACTCGGTGGATGATTCGGTGCGCATGGTGCAGGAAATTTTTCCGGAGGTAAAACTCATTGCCAATCAGCACAATCCCGGGTTTTCGATTGCCAACAACCAGGCCATCCGCGAAAGTACGGGCGAATATGTGCTTTTGCTCAATCCGGATACTTTGGTAGAGGAAGATACTTTTTCCAAATGCCTGGATTTTATGGATGCCCATCCGGCTGCCGGTGCGCTGGGGGTGAAACTGATTGATGGCAGCGGAAAATTTTTGCCCGAAAGCAAGCGCGGCTTCCCCACACCCTGGGTTGCTTTTTGTAAAACGGTGGGTTTATCCTCCTTTTTTCCGAAAAGCAAATGGTTCAATCAGTATTACCTGGGTTATCTGGGTGAAAATGAAACGAATGAAATAGACGTGCTGGTGGGCGCTTTTATGTTTATGCGCCGTACCGCCCTGGATAAAGCCGGATTGTTAGACGAGGCATTTTTTATGTACGGCGAAGATATTGATTTGTCGTACCGCATTACCCAAGCCGGATTTAAAAACTACTATTTTCCCGAAACCAAAATTATCCACTACAAAGGGGAAAGCACCAAAAAAGGCAGCCTGAATTATGTGCGAACATTTTATCAGGCGATGATCATTTTTGCGCGCAAGCATTTTGAGGGACGTAGCGCGGGTTTATTTGTGTTGATGTTGCAAGCGGCCATTTGGTTGCGGGCGGGCATTACCTTGACCAAAAACTTTTTTGAAAAAATATGGCTGCCAGCGCTCGATGCGATCATCATTTATATCGGGTTGTTTTTTTTAAAAGATTTTTGGGCAAATTACTATTACAAAGATCCGTATTGGTTTAAACCCAACGTGCTTTGGTTCAATTTTCCCTTGTACATCCTGATTTGGCTGGGCACGGCCTGGCTGAATGGCGCTTACGACCAACGCTATAATTTGCGGCAATTGGTGCGCGGCCTGGGTTTTGGAACCCTCATTTTGGCAGCGGTGTATGGTTTTTTAGACCTCGATTACCGGCCCTCGCGCGCGCTGGTGCTCATGGGTGCTGTGTGGGCCGTTTTATCCACCGTGGGTATTCGGGCGTTGGCTTATTTCAAGCAATACCGCAACTTCGACATTGGCCACGATAAAGTTAAAAACCTCATCATCATTGGCAGTACCGCCGAATCGAATCGGGTGATGGGTTTGCTCAACCAGGTAGGGGTTCAAAAAAATCTGATCGGGTACATAGATCCGACCATGGGCATGGGCCAACAAATTGAAGAAAAAGCAGCATTACAAATGCAACGACCCGGCCTGGGTGGTGCGTTGGGCTGGTTGGATCAGCTGGATGAAATTGTGCGTATTTACCACATTGAAGAAATTATCTTTTGCTCCAGAGACCTGCGTTCTCAAGAAATTTTGTCTTGGATGACCCGTTTGGGTGCTGGTATATCTTATAAGATTGTACCCGAAGAAAGCCTGAGCATCATTGGCAGCAGCAGCAAAAACGAGCCTGGCGAATTGTACACCATTGAAATTCAGTACAATATTGCCCAGCCTGGTCAACGACGCAACAAAAGGGTACTGGACGTACTGGTTTGTGTATTGCTCCTGTTAAGTTGCCCGATTTGGGCTGTTTTTTCGGAAAAACGCAAGGTTTTACTCCAAAATTGGCTGCCGGTACTATTCGGTTATCGCCATTGGGTAGCCTATGCCGTGCATCCCCAGCAAACGATGTTGCCACGGTTGCGGCCAGGGGTATTTTCCATGTTGGATGCCCTCGATGGGGTCACGCCCACTGCTGCTACCGTGGCAAGGCTCAATTATTTATACGCCAAAGACTGGGGTGTTTGGCGCGATCTGGAAATTTTGTACAAAAGCCGGGTCCATAAATCCGAAAAAGGCAACAGACCGGTGTAATTGACTATAAAGGCAAGGCCGAGTACCGTTCAATAAACGCTTGCAACTCATCTACCATGGCCGGTGATCCAATTGCAATGGTGCTGCGTTGATGTAATTCGGCTGGCTCCATGTCCAGGATACGTTTCAATTGGGTATTGATGGCTTTTCCGCCCGCCTGTTCTACGAGCATCGACAATGGATTGCATTCATACAACAAACGCAATTTGCCTTTTGGGTACTTGCGTGTGCTGGGGTACAAGAAAATACCGCCGTGGATCAGAATTCGGTGAATATCGCTCACCATGGAGCCGATGTAGCGCAGGCCGTAGTTTTGATCAGAGCAATGGTCGATGTAGCGCCGCATTTCCAGGTCAAACTTGGAATAATACCCCTGATTTACCGAATAATTGGAGCCATTTTCAGGAATACGCATGTTGCGGTGGCTCAGGCAAAACTCGCCAATGGAAGGATCGAGGGTAAAACCGTTCACGCCGCGGCCGGTGGTGTACACCAAAATGGTAGAAGTGCCGTACAATACATAGCCGGCAGCCACTTGCTTGGTACCTGCTTGCAAAAAATCTTCGAGGGTTGCTGGTCCATCCGCATCGCTTTTGCGGCGGTAAATGGCAAAAATAGTTCCGACCGATACATTAACATCGATGTTGGATGAGCCATCGAGCGGGTCGAACATCACAACATAGTGGCTCTTTTTTGAAGTAACAGGCGGAACATTAATGATGTCCGTATTTTCTTCCGAAGCGATGGCACAACATTCTCCTGAGTTTTGGAGGCATTCAATGATTTTCTCATTGGCGTACACGTCCAGTTTTTGTTGCGTATCGCCACTTTGATTTTCACCGCCATCTGCGACGCCCAGGATATTTACCAGCCCGGCTTTATTTACTTCTCGGTTAATGATTTTGGCAGCCACCCCAATATCGCGGAGCAGGCCGGTAAGTTCGCCGGTGGCATATTCAAAATCTTTTTCTGAGCGGATGATAAATTCATCCAAAGTGACAATACGATTTCCAGGAATGCTGGTGTTGCTGTGGCCGCTGGTGCCAGATCTTTTTGTAGCGGAAGCCATTGTGAGCGTGGTGGTGGTGATTTGTTATAAAATAATGGAGGTTAGGCAAAGACAAAAATAACAAAAAACGAATTAAGTGGTAGCTGCTGGTTCGGATTCTTCCACCTCATCCCGGTTGAGCAAATCTATATTCACGACCAGCGCTGCACACATAAAAAACAGGGACCCAATTTTATCCGTTTCCACCAAATCGTTCATCAGCATCAGCATATCCACCAGGGTGAAGCACAAAACAGCGGCGATGAGGGTCCTGCGTCGACTTATATTGCGGGTTTGGTGAAATATTCTCTGACCATTCAACATGGTGATGATACTAAAAATCAGGAAAAATAATAAGCCTGGCAATCCTTGCTCCACCGCCATCATCAAATAATAGTTGTGAATACCAGAACGTTCGGGGTTATTGCTCACATAAGTTTTAAAACTCGAAACCGTATAGTTTTTATAATACGTATAAAAAGTGCCCGGTCCGAAGCCCGTCCATGGCCTTTCTCGAATCATGTAACTTGCTGCCACCCAACGATATACCCGCTCCATCGTCGAAATATCCTCTAATTTCGTGGTCGCCTCCAGCAAACTTTCAAAACGGGCATGTGTAACCGCCTTTTCGTATTCAGGCGCAAACAATAGCCAGTTGTCGCGCCGGGATACAAACCCCAATCCCAAGGCAAAAATCAGGCCTGATCCAATCAGGGCAATGCGCAAAAACTTCAACCGAATGACCCAGTAAATACCAACCGCTGCCACCAACGCTACATAAGCTGCGCGGGTGTACGAAAAATTGATGCCCACAATAAAAGCCAGGATGCCAAAAACGAGGATTAGCCAGGGCCCCGACCAGCGTTTGTACCAATAGGTGCCGAACCAGATAAAAGGCATAAACACCGCCAGCGAACAGGCGTAGGTTACGTGGTTGCGGAAAAAGGGGCCCATCACATATTCAACCTCTTTAAAAGAAAATCCGATCATGGCGTGGCGCACCAGCACAATCAACATGGCCACCAAAAGAGGAATAAAAAACCACCAGAGATGTTTTTTGAAATCCCGGGTGCTGTTGAGGATGTGTGCCGTTAAAAAGTAAAAAACGATCACGTACCAGCCTTTCGCCAGCCAATATTTTAGGGAAATAAAGGTGTTTTGCGAACTGATCATACAAACACTCATCCAGGCCAAATGCAACAATAACGCAATGGTAATCGGATGCCGCAAAAACCGCGCATCCACCAGCGACCAGTTTTTCAAAAACCACAAGCTGCCGGTAAGGGTAAGCAGCCACATAAATTGTTCGGAAGGAAAATCGGTCGCAAAGCCGCCTGGCAAATCCTGCTCAACAGAAAGCGGGATGAAAGCCAGCATTAAAAAGTAAATTTTTCTAAAATCAAGCACCGAAAGCCAAACCAGGGCCAACATGGCGGGCAATGCGAGCAACCAGAGGGCTTCCAGCGCAATCCCGGCAATAATGGCACCCACACCGATGGTCGCAAACAAGGCGAAAAGGCCTCCTTGCGGATGTTGGGCTGGTACCGACCAAAGGGTGCTGAAGCGGTTGCGCATGGATGGCTTCGGTCTAGGGTTTTTTAGTAATCTCCGACCAGTCAAAATCGCGGTAACTATCGAAAATTAATACCCCAATAATTGAAAAGAACAACGCGGCAACCATCGCGGCAAGGATTAGCATGGTGCGTTTGGGTCGGCTTTTAATCAACGGAACATCCGCCGCTTCCAGCAATTGCACCGCCGGAATATTGGTATTGTAGGCTGCTTTAATTTGATTGTATCGCTCCTGGTCGAAGCTTAATTGTTTGCGTGCCTGATAGTGCAAGTCGGCCAACACCGAAATTTTTGGAAGGCCTTCATTGTATTGCTTCAAGGTCAGGTTGTCCGAATTCAAATCTTTCGACATCAATTGTCTGCGCTCCATTTCATAGGCGCGCAGGTCGGCTTTGATGTATTGAATGGTATCTTGTGGAATCAGGGGGTTGTTTTCCAGGACTTCCAGACGGGCTTTTCCGTGAATAATTTCCGACTCTGCAGTGGAGAGCTGGCTGGCAATTTGCTCGCCCTGGGTTCCGGCATTATAAATACCGTAAAACGCTTGCAAATCGCGCAAGCTATCGCCCAACTGAATCAGTTCTCTTTTTTTGCGGTTCATATTCTCATCAAAAGTAAGCAACAGGGTAGCCTGGCTATTTTTGATCAGTCGTTGGCCAATATCATTAATTTTATCGCGGGCAGCATTGGCCATTTCGGCGGCCATTTTTGGGTCAGTATCTTCTACACTGAGTTCGATCGCGTCATTTTTGTTTTTCTGGGCGGTATAAAGCCCCATAAACCGCTCCCGTATTTTGTATTTCCCTTTTTGGGTGGTCGAGTCAATATCGTAATGATCATAGAGGTTAAACCGCTTCACCATATAATCAATGATTTCCGAGCTATTGGCAATTTCCGCAATACGATCCAGGTCGCGGTCCGATCCAAAATACTGGGTTACCTGACTGGTATAGCCAAAAATGAGTTCCGGATTAGAAAGTTCCGGGCTGGCAGCATAAAAAATAGTGGTTGCCTTGTAGTAGTTATCGAGCAGCAGGGTGGCGGCAATACTGCCCAGGAGCGTAACGATCATCATATTGCGGATGGCCTTTCTCCATTGATAGATGGAGGCCAACACGCTTACCAGGTTGTCGCGGTTATTCATAAACGTAAGAGTTGTACCGGCAGTCGTAAAAAGTTGGATTCAAAACAGCGCCGCAAAAGTAGTAAAAAACAACACCGCCCGGTGGAACTTTCCATCGGGCGGTGAAACAGTTCCGATTTTAATCGGAACGAATGAAAACAAAATATGCTGCCTGGTGCCTTCAAAAACTACCGGGCTCCTTTGCTTTTGGCAGAACCCTTTCCTGAAGACTTGGTAGCGGCAGGCAAAGCGGGTACAAATTTTTCACATTCAACCAGCATTTGTGCTGCTTTGGCCGCAAAACGGCTGTTTGGATCGTCGTCTTTAAATTTGCGTTGCATGAAAAAACGCAATTCTTTCGCAGCCTCATCGTAGCGTTTGGCCTGCAACAGGCATTCGCCACGACGCAAGCGCGCCAACCAGTGAATCGGTTGTACCGCAAACGAACGTTTGATCGTGTAATCAAAGTCCGAAGCAGCACTTTCCCATTCGTTGCGCTGCATTTTTATCTTGCCGCGTCCATAATAAGGCTCGGCATTATTTGGATATAAATCGATGCTTTTGGAAAAGTCGTACAAAGCATCGTTGAAGTTTTGCAATTTATAATTCACATAGCCCCGGCGTTCGTAAGCCAACGCATGTTTTTCATATTTTTCGATCGCGCGGCTCAACGCTTCAGAAGCTTCGATGCGTTTGCCAGCTTCAATCAGTTGGCGACCCAGCATAAACTCGGTTACTGCTGCTTTTTCTGATTTAGGCTCGATGTTTTGTTCGTCCAAAATTTGGCCGTTTAATACCCACCATGCGCCCACATGACCCGCAACGGCAAACTGTGCAATTTCCTTCAGAATCGAAGTCGTACTGCGCCAGTTTTTTTCGGTGCTCATCAGCGTTTGCTGCGGAACAATAAACGCAAACTCTTCCTCGCTGAAAACCGTTTCGGCTTTGAAAAGTACATCATTTTTAAAATAGCTTTCAATGCGGGTATGCCAATGGCGTAAAACCATGTCATACGTGCGTTGAGAACCAAAATCAAGCCTACCTTTAAAAATCAGCTTGAGTAATTGAGTAGCCTGCGTTTGCGTAGTCATCTTAACTGCTGTTTATATATAGTGTCGTTGCTCCCGCTCTTGTAAAATGCGTTAAACAAATTACAAAAATTACAGTTACAACTGTGTGTTGTTGGCGAAGCCATTGGGTTAGGGGGGTAATATTGAGGGGCAGCGTAACTACCAAAGATCTCCATTGTACCTTACAAGTGAGACCATTATTAGAGCGAAAAAGCCTTAACACTTATTTGACACTGAAATAAAACAGTCGAATAAGGTGCGAAAACCCTTTGATTGACGAAAGTTGTACAAATTCGTCAATTGCCAGTAAACCACGAAATCATTAATCTAAATCCCCTTTCAGAAAAAACTCCGGTGATTGGTAATAAGTTCCGGACTAAAGAGGACGCTTTCCCATAGTGGGTACAAAAGTGCAGCTATTTTTTGATTATTACAAGCTCGACGTCTTGAAATTTTTGACAACTCAAAGGCATTCACGGGTATATATCTTTTGCATGGAAACCAAAAGGCCAATGGATAAACGGTAGAATAATTGTTTGGCAAAAAAGTGTTCGGCAAAAGGCTTTTAAAAAAATACTTAAAATGGTGTAAGTCAAAGTTTTAAAAAAGTTAATTCAAATGCCAAAATCATATAAAAACTAGCAAAATAGACTTTCAAAAACGGCAAAATAATCGTAATTTTGCAGCCCTATGAAAGAAGAGCAGATT
>CAIVGO010000270.1 GCA_903905445.1 uncultured Bacteroidota bacterium | reverse complement strand
GAAATTTTAGGAAAATAGTTCCAACGGAAGCCCCGCCACACTGTAACCGCCCCTAAATAGGTAATCGGAAAGTAAGCCAGGGAAGAATAATGCACTATTTTGGTTTGAACAATCGTAAACAGGATCAATACGACCCAGAATAAAATTTGCATCCAGGTGCCAAAATCCGAGCGTTTGCAGGAATCCAGGGTAGACGATTCTAACATTTCGTCTTCCAATTGCCGGTCGCCCCACAAATTGACAATTGCGAAAATAGAGGCAGGAAAGCAACCAATCAGTAAAACTATAAAATGATAGCCCAAAAAGCCGCCATGCCCGCTGTCTTTGGTCGAAAACAGGCGTATTTGATAGGTAACAAACTCCGAAATAAACCAGGGGCCGTGCAAAATCAGCTCGGTGCCAAACCAAATTAAAGGGGCAACCAGCGCCGCCAAGCCAAACAAAACCATGTGTTGGAAATACCCTTTGCCTTTAAACCGGTAGCGCGCCCAATACAGCCCCAAAACCAGAAAGGCAATCAAAAAAGCGGTCGGACCTTTCGTTAATACAGCCAATCCCAAAGACAAGCCCCCCAACAACAAATGCCGATACCGCACCCAAAAAGACGCATCGCCCTGTTTGCAAAAAAACTGCCAGCGAAACTCGATAAACCCGTATAAACCCGCGAAGATGAACAAGTTAAACCACGGATCAATGATGCCACTGCGAAAATACAAATGCGGTAAAATACTCCCGATCCAGGCCAATACCCACAACCAGCCAAACATGCGATCGTGCAATCGCAAGCCAATTTGATACACTAAAAGCAAGGTGAGGGTACCGCATAGTGCATTCGGAAAACGCGCCGCAAATTCATTGATGCCAAACAAATGCATGCTTACGGCCTGAAACCAAATAAACATGGGTGGTTTTTCCCAAAATGGCTCAAAATCAATTTGTGGACGAAACCAGTTGCCGCTCAGCAACATTTCCCGGGCGCATTCCGCAAAGTTTATTTCATCCCAGTCAAATAAATGGACGGCTCCCAACATGGGAAGAAATAAGGCAAGACCTATCAAAATGATTAAAAAATGGTCCTGGCGTAACATATTGAAGGCCCGGTAATTCAATCTGCGTTGTTTTTGACTGCTGCTTAGCGGTGGAGAAATCTGGTTAGGAACAAAAATTGGATCGCCCAAAGATACAAACCAGAGGTGAAACACTTTTAGGTGGAAATTGGTTGTGACACACGATTATAGTGAACGCAAAGTGGTTATGAAAAAGCGGTCTTCTAATCAATTTAAAATCAATTTTTTATCCATCTATCCTTCAAATCCATTTAAATCTGGGTTTATCTAGTCTTTTCGCGTTCGACTCAATGCCGCTCCAATGCTGTTGAGCGCCAAAATAGTGGCACAAATGGCGCAGGCGGCAGGCAAACTAATCCACCAATACCGGAATCCGACATCCCCACGGGCCAAAAAACTACCCCAGGAGGCCCCTGCTGTCGATGGGCCACCCAAGCCCAAAAAAGACAAGGAAGCCTCTAACAATATGACGGCTCCAAATCCGAATGCACACAAAATCAGTACCGAACGCAAGGCATTGGGCAAGGCATGTCGCCATAAAATAAATGCCTCCTGATAGCCCATGCCGCGCGCTGCAGCAATAAAATCCAGTGCGCGCACCCGTAACATGTCTGCCCGGATAAACATCGCCAGGTCCGGCCAACTAAAAATGCCAATCATGCCAATCAAAATCCAAAACGTATGTTCCGTTTTCAAAATAGCAATCAAAGCCAGCAACAATACCATAATGGGCAATGCTTTAAACAACTCGGCCAAACGCATGATGAGCATATCGGCCGGAATCAACAACACCCTGGAAAAGTAGGGTATTTTACTCAATAATACGCCAAACCAACGAAATAACAAACTGATACCAATAAAGACAATTGTACTCTGTAACCATTGCCAACCATTTGTATCAAAGCGCAATACATATTGTCGCTGCACAAATGCAAATATAAACGCAACCACCAAACCTATCCCGCCCAGGTACCACACACCCGCGCGTACCCGCAAGCGATCATCGCCATAAAATCCAGCCACCGAGCCCAAAAATAGTCCCAGCAGCAAGGCCATGCCCATGGCCACCGAACCTGCCAACATAGCGACCCGCGCTCCAGCCACCATGCCGGCTGCTACATCGCGCCCCTGTTCGTCGGTGCCCAGCCAATGCCGGAATTGGCGGTTGGGAAAAGTCTGAACGCAACCCGGTGCCTTGGCCAATTGCGCGCTGTCTTTTTCTCCTGCGCTAAAGGCGATGGGCGCAAAAACGGGCGCAACATCATAAGAAAACGTTTTCCAGGCCTTGTAAATGCGCAGCGAATCCAGCACCGGATGTGCAAAAACCGCATCGGGCGATTTCCACAACACCCGCAGACCCGGGTAAAAAGTTTGCCCCGCAATTTGGCAGCGCAACGGAATGCCATTGCTGATCAAATCGCGGGTAAGCGCAAGCACCACCATGATGCCCAGCACCCATTTTGCGGCCCTCGGTATTTTTGTTGAATTGGACATTATAAAACCTGCGTTTGGAAGGGGAAAACAAGGTCAAATTTTTCTTGAATTTTTGCTAAAACGGCCCTGTTTTTAGCAAAACCGAGCACAAAGCCGCCCCCGCCCGCCCCACAAATTTTGAGCCGAAACTCCGATTGGTCAAAACTGTCCAGCCAAAAAGCCCGCACACTGGCAGGAATCATCGGCGGCATATACGTCCATTGCAAGCGCGAAAGCTGATTCAGGTGCGTCCAAAAAAGGTTCGTATCCTGCGCCAACCATGCTTTTAAGGCCTCGGTATGTGCTGGCAATAGTTGTGTTTGCATAACCGCATGAAACGCCCGATCTGCTTGCTGTTGGAGAAACCATTGCACCAAAGGGCCGGTTTGACGGGGTAAGTGGCTGTCGAGCAAAAAAACAATCGGGCCATCTGACCAGGCAGCATCCGGCAAGGCGGTGACCTGGTTTTTTTCCACAATATATATAGGTGTGTTCAAATAACTGGTCAGCGGATCAATGCCAGAGCTGCTCCCGTGAAAATGATTTTCCATTTGGGCAAACAAGGGTTTCAATACCGCCGGTTCGGAAACAGGCTTGGTGCAAAATCGGTCATAAATACCCGCGCACAAGGCACCTGAACTCCCCAATCCATACCCGGTCGGTATATTGGACTCAAATTTCAAACCACGTTCCACAAAATCTAACAATGAAGCCTGATCCAAATCGGGTATTTCAGCCAGTGCAGCACAAGCGGCAAAAGACTGCAAATCTGCTCGATGGTGGTCTGATTCGGTCGATTCCACCCAGCGACCACCAAACAACGGGGCCGGTACAGCCAGGGCAGGGGCACCCAACAACAACACATGCTCCCCAAACAACAGCAGTTTGGCGGGATAAAACCGATTTATATCAGATGAATCAGATTGAAGTTCTATCATATTTTACTCAGTCAAAACTTTCTTTACTGTTTTTTGTTCTTAAATCTACAAAAAAAAGCGTCGAGGCAAAGGTGCGAATTCAGAATCATTCCGAACTAACTGATTTTTAAGAAAAAACATGCTTCTATCCCTTTAATAGGCTTTGGAGCAAGCAAACAATATTTACCTTCGCGCAGTTTTTTTGAAGCAAATTTATTTTACCATCATTGGAGACCCACCACATGCGCAATTTCCCACATCCTGATCAATTCGTTCGCCGGCACATAGGGCCCAGCGAATCGGAAACCAAAGCAATGCTGCACACTTTAAAGGTCGATTCCCTGGATGCTTTGATCGAGCAAACGGTTCCGGACGCGATCCGCTTAAAAAAACCTTTGTCGCTCCCGACCCCCGTTTCTGAGTTCGAATATTTGCAGGAACTCAAAACCATTGCCCAAAAAAATCAGGTCGTGCGCAGTTACATTGGCATGGGGTATTATGGTACCATCACGCCGGCGGTTGTGCTCCGCAATGTATTCCAAAATCCAGGTTGGTACACCCAATACACCCCTTATCAGGCTGAAATTGCACAAGGACGCTTGGAGAGTTTGCTCAATTTCCAAACCATGGTGAGCGATTTGACGGGACTGCCGATTGCCAACGGGAGTTTGCTGGATGAAGGTACCGCGGCGGCTGAGGCCATGCATATGTTTTATGCAGAAAAAAACAAACGGGCTGAATCGGGCCAGGAAGCCAATATTTTCCTGGTATCGGATCAGGTTTTCCCACAAACGATCGACATTTTGAAAACCCGTGCCATTCCACAAGGCATTGAACTGCACATTGGCGATTGGCGCGATTTTGAATTTTCTGACAAAGTATTTGGGGTGTTGTTGCAGTATCCCAACCGGGAAGGTGCGGTGGAAGACTATCGCGCGTTTACGGAAAAAGCGAAATCTAATGGCGCTTATGTGGCCGTTGCTGCCGATATATTGAGTTTGGCCCTGCTCACGCCACCCGGCGAATGGGGTGCCGATTGTGTGGTGGGCAACACCCAGCGTTTGGGGGTACCGATGGGTTTTGGCGGACCACATGCTGCCTTTTTTGCCTGTTCGGAAGCGTTTAAACGCATTATTCCTGGACGTATCATTGGTGTTTCGGTAGATAAACACGGCAAACGCGCCTTGCGTATGGCGTTGCAAACCCGCGAACAACATATCCGCCGCGAAAAAGCAACGTCAAATATTTGTACCGCACAAGCATTGTTGGCCAATATTGCCGCTATGTATGCAGTGTACCACGGACCGGCTGGCGTGAAAGGCATTGCTACCATGGTGCATGAAATGGCGGCAGGACTCGCAAAAAGCCTGGAAGCAAAAGGGGTTAAAACCCAACACGCCCATTTCTTCGATACCTTGCGCATCGAATTGGCGGCCAATCAATTACAGGAAACTCGCAGCAAAGCAGAAGCAGCCGGCATCAACTTTTTTTATGATGCCACTGGTTTGCAGATTGCGATCGACGAAACGGTTACGCAAGCCGATCTGGATGCTATTGCAGCAGTGTTTGGAGCAGGCCCCGTGACGGCGCCAGCAACGCATGCAATTCCGGTTGTTTTACAACGCGAAAGTACCTATTTGAGCCATCCTGTGTTTAATTCCTACCACACGGAAAGCGACATGATGCGCTATATTAAACGCCTGGAAAACAAGGACTTATCCTTGATGCACTCCATGATTTCTTTGGGCTCGTGTACCATGAAATTGAATGCGGCGACCGAAATGATTCCGGTAAGTTGGGAAGCATTTGCCAATATCCATCCTTTTGCACCGGCTAGCCAGACTACAGGTTATGCGCAAATCATCCAGGAATTAGAGGAATATTTGTGTGAAATAACCGGTTTTGAGGCCTGTTCCTTGCAGCCCAACTCGGGCGCACAAGGCGAATATGCAGGATTGATGATTATCCGCGCCTATCACCTCGCCCGCAACGAAGGTCACCGCAATATTGCCTTGATTCCATCTTCTGCCCACGGAACCAACCCCGCCAGCGCGGTGATGGCCGGTATGGAAGTGGTGGTGGTTGCCTGCGACGAACGGGGCAATATTGATGTAGCCGATTTGAAATCAAAAACCCTGCAATACGCCGATCGCTTGGCGTGTTTGATGGTGACTTACCCCAGCACACACGGG
>CAIVGO010000269.1 GCA_903905445.1 uncultured Bacteroidota bacterium | reverse complement strand
TGGACCGCGGTGGTATTTCAAGGCATATTGATAAGGCGCTTCCTGGAGTACGGTTTCCTGATAGCCGCCTACACCAAAACGCGCCAGCAAATTCTGTACAAGGGCCTTCAAACTGTAAAAATCTACTTTGCTTTTGCTCGATGGCTGCCAGCTTTCGCCCTGGTACGCGCCGCTCATGCACACGCTCATGCGCGCGACTTCCGAAAAACGGGCTTTACCTTCTTCGCTGTTGGGTTTGCGCAAATAGGTTTTACCCAATTCAAACAAGCGCAAATCGGCATTTTGGCGGTTCTGATTGCGCAAAATGGTATCCAGTGCACTAAACAGCATGGTTGGACGCATACAATCGAGGCCCTGGTTGGCGGTATTGTGTACAAACACCAATTGGTCCTGCTCCACCGGGAACAAGGCCTGTTCGCCCAAATGGTTGGCAGAATTGGACAACGACAAACTCATGCACTCATTAAAACCATTGGCCGCCAGAAAATCGGCAGCAATGTTGCGCAGTGCATCGGGGGTAGGGCGTTGGGAAACTTCCATACTGGTGCGGAATTGCGCAGGCACGGGCACATTGTCCAGCCCAAAAACGCGCAAAACTTCTTCCACGACATCCGCCTCGCGGGTTACATCGGGTTTGTTGGTGGGGATTACAGCCGTCAAACCGTCCGCGGTTTCGGCTTCAATGCCGATTTCGAGGGCAGTCAGGATTTGTTTAATCTTATCGGCACCCAAATCTACACCAATCAGTTGGTTGATGCGTTGGTAGCGCACGGGTACGCGTGCAGGCGCAACCGGCTGTGGGTAAAAATCAACAATTTCGGAAGCGATTTCGCCGCCGGTTAGTTCGCAAATGAGCAATGCTGCACGTTTGAGGGCGTACAAACATCCATTGGGATCCACACCTTTTTCAAAAGACCAGGCCGCATCGGTGCGCAAATTGTGGCGCAACATGCTCCGGCGAATCGATTTGGCATTGAACCAGGCACTTTCCAAAAATACCTGCGTCGTTCCGTCTTTTACGCCACTGTCCGCGCCGCCAAACACGCCGCCCATGCACATAGGTTGCGCGTTTCCGTCGCAAATCATCAGGTCTTCGGCAAAGAGTTTGCGTTCGGTATCGTCCAGGGCTTTGAAAATCGTGCCTTCTGGCAGGGTATTTACCTGTATTTTGTGGCCACCAATGGCTGCAATATCAAATGCGTGGAGGGGCTGACCGAGTTCCATCCGCACGAAATTGGTTACATCTACCACGTTGTTAATCGGGCGTTGCCCCAGGGCCAGCAGGCGATTTTTTAACCATTCGGGGCTTTCGGCTACTTGAATGCCGGTGATGGACACGCCAGTGTACCGCGGACAAGCAACAGGATCCAGGACTTCTACGGTAATTGGCACCTGCGTTTTAGGGGCAGGAAAGGCACTCACGTCGGGCAAATGGAGGGGAGCAACGGCTCCTTCCTGTACACGCAGGTACGCCGCAAGGTCGCGCGCCACCCCTGCATGGTTGGTTGCATCGGCGCGGTTGGGGGTAAGTCCAATTTCGATAATGGTATCGGGCGCTTGTTCGTACCAGTCGGCCGCAGAAATGCCAAGTGCCGTATCCGGCGGCAACACGAGGATGCCGCTGTGGTCGGAGCCCACGCCGAGTTCATCCACGGCGCAAATCATGCCTTGCGAAGGAATTCCCTTCACTTTGCGTTCGCCGATGGTAAAAAGTTCGCCGTCTTTGCTAAAAACATTTGCACCAGGCAAGGCGACAAATACTTTTTGGCCTGCAGCAACATTGGGTGCACCGCAAACGATCGAACGAATAACGCCATCGCCAACATCAACCGTGGTGGCAGATAAGTGGTCGGTTTCCGGAATGCGTTCGCAGCTGAGCACAAGCCCGCTGCGCACCTTGTCCAGGTCAACCAAAGATGGTTTAACCGTTTCTAATCCTTCTACTTCAAGCCCCAGTGCGGTCAGTATATCGGCAATTTCATGGGGTGTTTTATGCAGGTCGAGTAGTACTCGAATCCAATTCAAAGAAACCTTCATTCCTCAATAATAAGTACGGATTATCAATTTTGATTTTGATTTTCTGTAGACACAGTAATTGCGAATGAGCAAAGGTAGTAATGTTAATGAAAAATGAACGGGAAATTTTGTATATGGCAAAGGCGGGAATGCAAGGGCGGGTGTTTTTATCGGGCACCACGACCTGGTCCCTGTGAAAAACATCCGCCCCTACCTTCCCGCCACCTTAATTTATGTTGCAACGATCTGCCCTGCGGCCTATCGTTGTAGTAAAAAACGTTTTACCACCTGTTCGCCGGTTTCCGTGTGCACATTCAGCCAATACACGCCATTGCTAAGCGATGTCGGTATTTCGAGTGCCTGGGTGCCCGCAGCGGTAAGGCTAGTCGCTTGCACCAATTGGCCTTGTGCATTAAACACCTTTAGCTGAAGTACTTGACCGTCCCATTGGGTAAAGTCGGCAAACAACTGGCCATCCGTTGGGTTCGGGAACAGGATAAAAGATGGATCGAGGGTGTACGACAGCCCATCTTCCTGTTCATCACGGTTCGAAACTTCAGGCAAAACCGGACAATAGAAGGTGTTCAAGTATGCTTCGGCATAAATTTGTTCCTGTAAACGCACCAATACTTGGATATAATCTGGATCGGCCTGCGCTTGCAAGGTATATTTGAATACATCAGAACCGCCATTGCGAATGCTATCCGATAAAGACGCAAAGCGAACGGAGTAGAATGGCGAATAGTTCGGGTTCCGCACCGCATAGGTATGTCCACTTGGGGCTACATAGGTCGAGTTGTTGACTGGGCGCACAGCATTATAGCCCGATGGAATCTCAATCGCCATGTACAGCAATTTGTTGGTGCAGTTGTTGGTCGTGCGAATGCGGTAACTCAAACGGCGTTTCACGTCGATGGTAATGCCCAGCAATTCGAATTTTACACAACCAATCACTTTAATATCGCAAGCGGCCTCTTCATTTACCGTAATTTGAGTGCAGCAGGTGGCCGTTTGGCCGCAGGCGTCTTCTGCCTTGAAACACACATTGTTGGTGCCCAAGGGGAAATTACTGCCGGATGCCAATCCACTCGTACGGGTGATGGTGAGGCCTGGACAAACGCAGTTGCTGTTGGCGGTAGCATCTGCATAAGTGACAACGGCATTTGTGCTGCCGCCCGCTACATCAACACTAATTGGATTCGGGCAGGTAATTTGTACAACCGATGGCGCGGGCACTTTGTAGGCCAGGGTATACGTAACAATGGTATCGCAGGCAATGCCGACACCGGGCAGGGTATCCAGTACGGTTCCGGGTTGGGTATAAGATTGGCCACCGATTTTTATGGTTTCGCCTGGACAAAACAGGATAGTTTCGGCCCGTACCGGCTGCGGCAGTATCGTCAGGGTATAAGTAATAATGGTGTCGCAAGCACCCGCATTACCCGGAACGGTATCCAACACGATTCCGGCTTGGGTGTAAAACTGTCCACCGATCAGTACGCCCGATCTAGGACAAAAAGTGATGGTTTCGGCCCGTACAGGCTGTGGCAATTGAACCAAAGTGTAGGTAACGATGGTATCGCAGGCGCGCCCGATGCCTGGAATGGTATCCAGTACGATCCCTGGGGTGCTGTAAAATTGTCCGCCAATGTTGACCGATCGGCCTGGACAAAATTCAATGGTTTGGGCTTTTTGGTTGTAAGGCAGCACCTGCAAAACATACGTT
>CAIVGO010000268.1 GCA_903905445.1 uncultured Bacteroidota bacterium | reverse complement strand
GCTGGTTTTGAGGATTGTACCATCCTGGATGCGATGTACGATGAAATGGACGGAGATTGGTCGACGATCATTCCGGCATTTGCCAAACGGCGCAAACCCGATGGCGATGCGATTGCCGCACTGGCATTGCGCAATTTTATTGAAATGCGCGATTTGGTCGGCGATCCCAAATTCCTTTTACGGAAAAAAATTGCGGCAAACCTGCATGCGAAATACCCCGAGTTTATACCGGTGTACACGATGGTTTCCTTTTCCAATACGCCTTATCACCTTGCGTTGCAGGAGGAGGATGCCCAAAACCAGTTGTTTCAGGAGATTTTAGCGATAAACGATGTGGAAGCGCAGTGGGATGGACCGGAAGTGGAAGCGGTATTTTTGAAATGGATGGCGCAAAAAAGCGTTTAATATTGTTCTCTGCGGCGCTCTTTGGCCAGTTCGATACCGTGTGTTTCGAAGGATGCTTTTAGCGCTTCAACCAAATAATCCATGGTGGCTTCGTAATGTTCGCCCATGGTAGGGCAGGCAATTTCCACCTTCATATCATCGCGGTTGATGCTTTTAATTTTTACCTCCGCTTTGGAATTGGGTATTCGATGTTTCCAGTTTTCGACGACCTCGTTTGCAGCGGTGCGCAATGTTTCAAGCGGGGTATTGATATTGACTAAGAGATAGGCTTCCGCATTTACGGCAATTTTATCGGCAATATTTTCAATCGGGCCGTCTGTAATTTTGCCATTGGGGATAATGATGCGTTTACCTTGGGAAGTCAATAGGACCGTATTGAAGATTTGAATTTCGGTGACACGGCCGGATAAGCCGCTCACGGTGATTAAATCGCCCACTTTGTACGGACGAAATAATAAAATCAGCACGCCACTGGCAAAATTGCCCAAACTTCCCTGCAAGGCAAGTCCAACAGAAAAGGCGATGGCGGAAAAAATAGCGATGAAAGAAGTCGTTTCTAATCCGACCATACCAGCAACGACCAGCAACAAAACGACTTTGAGGCCGACATCATTGAGGGAGACAAAAAATGGCCGCAAACTATCATCTACCTTGCGCGCCTTGAGAAATTGTTCAAACCCGCGGGTGAAGCGTCGAATGACCCAAAGACCGATAAAAAGAATCAGGGCAGCCATCAGGACCTTGGGACCATAATTCCAGGCAAATTCTATGAGCTTGTCGATGTACGTTTTTGTCTCCACGTTCGTTTATATTTTTGTTAAAAAGCCTACTTTTGGGGGCATTCGCCGAAAAGCGGGGCAAAGATTGAAAAATGCGCTGATCCTTTTGCCATTTTTGCGCCAACTTTCATCTTTTGAATGCATACTCCGACCACTACTTGTTAACCATCAATCAACTATCACCATTTACCTTCATTTTTGGATGAAAAATCTCCTTTTCGCGGCATACTTGACCGCTTTATTCCTTTTAGCCGCTTGTACACCGAAAACAGGAACTGGCACGCTTGCAACCCCCATTCCGCCGGCGGCTCGACCCGAATTGGATTCGCTCCAAAAACCTTTAATGGGTGAAGCCACGGAGGAAGACATTGAAGAATATAAAATATTGGAAGGTGCGGAGGTACGTCCAGGTCAAACAACAAATCTGGATTCCTTGGGAGCATACAATCCATCGCACACATTTGAACATGATTTGCTGCATACCAAAATTGAAATTTCTTTTGATTGGGCAAAAAAACGCGCAAATGGTAAAGCGACCCTTACGCTGCGTCCGTGGTTTTACCCAAGCAGCCATTTGACCCTGGATGCCAAGAATTTTGACATTTTGTCGGTCAATTTGGAAGGAAAAACCGAGCAACTCAAATACCAATACGATTCGAGCCAATTGAATATTGATTTAGGGAAAACCTTTACCCGCTCGGAAGAATTTAAAGTGGTGGTTACTTATACCGCCAAACCGGACGAACGCACCAACATCGGCGGCAGCGCGGCGATTACCAGCGATAAAGGCCTGTATTTTATCAATGCAGACGGTAGCGAAAAAGACAAACCCAAGCAGATCTGGACGCAAGGCGAAACAGAAAGCAACTCTTGCTGGTTTCCCACCGTTGATAAGCCGAATGAGCGCTGTACCCAGGAAATATATATTACGGTAGAAGACAAGTACAAAACCTTGTCGAATGGCCTGATGTTGAGTTCGAAAAAGAATTCCGACGGCACCCGTACGGACTACTGGAAAATGGACAAACCGCATGCGCCTTATTTATTTATGATGGCCATCGGTGAATTTGCCGTGGTAAAAGACAAATGGCGCGGCATTGATGTAGACTATTATGTGGAACCGGCCTTTGAGCAGGATGCGCGGGATATTTATCCGTACACGACCGAAATGCTGGAGTTTTTCTCTACAAAACTTAATTATGCTTACCCTTGGCCCAAATTTTCGCAGGTAGTGGTGCGCGATTATGTGAGTGGCGCGATGGAAAATACCTCGGCGGTTATTTTTGGCGACTTTATGCAAAAAAACAAGCGTGGCTTGCTGGATGCGCACTGGACAAACGAAAAAGTAGTTGCCCATGAAATGTTTCACCAGTGGTTTGGCGACCTCGTGACAACCGAAAGCTGGGCAAACCTGACCCTCAATGAAGGTTTTGCCAATTATTCGGAATACCTGTGGTTAGAGCACAAGTACGGCCGCGACGCTGCAGATGACCATGAAATGCAGGAACAGCAGGGTTATATTTTTTCGGCAGGTGACGGCGGCCATCCGTTGATTAACTTTGGATACGGCAATCGGGAGGACATGTTTGATGCGCATTCCTATAATAAAGGGGGCGCGGTGCTGCATATGTTGCGCAATCAGGTAGGTGACGAGGCCTTTTTTGCGGCCCTGAGTCGTTATCTGAAACGCAATGAGTACACCGATGTGGAGGCGCATGAATTACGCCTTGCATTTGAAGATTTGACCGGTCAGGATTTGAACTGGTTTTGGAATCAATGGTTTTTTAGTGCGGGCCACCCAAATCTCGAAATCAGTTATGGCTATGATGAGGCCCGCAAAATAGCCACGGTGCAAATTGATCAAATACAGGATGGTCCTAAAGTACCGTATGTGTTTGATTTGCCCATGGCGGTTGATATTTACCAGGCAGATGGAACGGTTAAGCGGGAACAAATACGCATCACCAAGCGCAAGCAAACCTTTGAATTTGCCGCTGCGGTAAAACCAGCGTTGATCAATGTAGACGCGACCAAAACGACGTTGTGTGTAAAACATGACCAGCATTCAGCAGCAG
>CAIVGO010000267.1 GCA_903905445.1 uncultured Bacteroidota bacterium | reverse complement strand
GGAGGTTGATGTCGGAGGTGACACCTTGGGAGGTTGATGTCGGAGGTGACACCTCGGGAGGTTGGTGTTTGAGGTGACACCTTGGGAGGTTGATGTCGGAGGTGACACCTCGGGAGGTTGGTGTCGGAGGTGACACCTTGGGAGGTTGATGTCGGAGGTGACACCTCGGGAGGTTGATGTCGGGGGTGACACCTCGGGAGGTTGGTGTTTGAGGTGACACCTCGGGTGGTTGATGCCGGAGGTGTCACCTCGGAAGGTTATGCCGGAGGTGTCACCTCGGAAGGTTAACCATTCATTATCAACAAATTAAGCAGATTTTGAAACCGAAACAAAACGCAGCGACCAATACATCATATTCAGCAGCACCCCAAATAAAATGGTAACGCCCCAGGTAGTAGGGTGGGCCAGGGGATCAACAAAACGGTCCAGAATATCACTGAACAGGCCAAAAGGATTGCTTAGAATGTCCCAACTATTCCAACGCAAATAACGACCTAAATAGACGCCAAAACTGGCCAAAAACAGGAAAAGTACCGTGATGAGTGTGACCCAACGTGTATGCAAATGCCTTTGTAGCAAAGTGGAAAGGTCCATTAAACTGATAAATCCGTACATCAGACCCGTCCAGGCGAAGGATAAGATCACCACCAGGTCAAACCAGATGGGGGCCGAACGTTGGGTGCGCAAGTGAAATAAATCGGTGAGGATATAAGGCGAGTTGGGGAAAAAAAGCAGCCAGGAGAAAATTAAAAGGCTCAAGGCCAAGCGGTTATTGAAGGCCCTATAGAAGATGATCGAACTAAACAGCCAGGGTAAAAAAGCCAAAAAAAGGTTCCAATTTAGGAAAAGGAACACCTTCGTGTCGGTAATCGTATAACGCAACAGGGAGAGGCTGAAGCAAAATACGGTCATCAAGCCCAATAGTACGGTGCTATTGAGTCGGTTTAGTTCTTTTAGGCGTTGGATCATGTTGGGTTGTTTTCTGAAAAAAGGTTGCTATTCGCCCATATTCACGATACGTGTAGGTTCCATCATTTCATTGCGCACGGCAATTTGACGCAAAGTGTTTTTCGCCACATTCAAAAATGCATCTGCCATGATGGTGCCTGTTTTTAAAACGGCCGGAACACCTGCATCGCCGCCTTCCCGGATGCCTTGGACGATTGGAACCTGCCCCAACAGCACCGAGTTGCTGCTGTGCGCCAGTTTTTTGCCACCACCTTGTCCAAACAAATAATATTTGTTGTTGGGCAATTCTTCGGGCGTAAACCACGACATATTTTCTACCACGCCCAAAATCGGAACATTAATTTGAGGTAACTGGAACATGTGCATCGCTTTTACGGCATCTGCCAGGGCTACTTCCTGGGGGGTGGTTACCAGTACCACGCCGGTTACCGGAACCGTTTGTACCAGGGTCAATTGCACATCACCAGTACCGGGCGGCAAGTCAACGATCAGAAAATCAAGCGGTTCCCATAGTACATCGTTGAAAAACTGCTTGATTACCGCCGCTAATCGTGGTCCGCGCAACACCACCGCCTGATCGGGCTCGATGATGTTGCCGATGCTGATACTTTGCATACCATGGGCGATCAGGGGCAGCATTTTAATTTTACCCGTTACATCTTTCACTTTCGGGCGTTGTCCGACTAATCCCAGCATGGTTGGAATACTGGGTCCGTACACGTCGGCGTCCATGATGCCTACTTTTGCACCCAATTGTTGCAATCCCAGGGCCAGGTTTACAGCCACAGTGCTCTTGCCCACGCCGCCTTTTCCGGAGGCCACCGCAATGATATTTTTGATATGGGGCACAATGCTGGTCGATTCCTGGCTGCCGGGTGTGCGCGCAACAAAATGCACATTCACATCGGCTTGCGGGTATTCGGCAACAATGGCCTCAATGCAGGCAAAATTCAATTCAGCCTTGCCCTGCATTTGCAAAGAAGGTACCACCAATTTGAAATTGACATGGTTGCCCTCGATCATCAGATCCTGGATCATTTGCACGGCTACGAGGTCTTGTCCGGTCTGTGGGTCGCGCACTTTGCGCAGGGCATTTAATATGGATTCCTTATTCAATGCGTTGTTTGTTAAAGTTTTATGTTAAATTTTTTGAGCCAGCATGGTTAGATTATTCCATGTTGGTTTGCACGGAAAAAGCAACAGTCCGCACCCGTTTGGTTTCCACCCCATCCAGCATTTCCGAAAGCACCATTGCCTGTGCATCCGGCCGCTCAAACACCGCGCGCATATCGCGAATCCGGGCTGCGGGTACCCCAAATGCCCGAAAACGCTCCAAAAGTGCTTCCAAAGGATGCCCGGCAATGCTATTTTTTAAAACATCTACCAAAGCCTTTCGGTTGCGGACGCGGGCCGTATTGGTCTGAAAATCCGGGTTTTCCAATAAGAATTCAAGGTCCAAACAAGCACACAATTGCCGGAATTGCCGTTCTGTACCTACGGCCAGCAGGACCGATTGTCCGTCCGAGCACGCAAATATATCGCCATATGGGGCAATGTTGGGATGTTGCGCGCCCATTCGTTGGGGAATATGTCCGGCCATGAGCCAATT
>CAIVGO010000266.1 GCA_903905445.1 uncultured Bacteroidota bacterium | reverse complement strand
TGTTTTACGGTATAGAACCGGTAAATAATGGCCAATTCTGGTCCGCCTCGACCACCCGTAATTACCCTACTAGCAGGTGGTTCGGTATTCAACAAACTACTTTTGGGTAACCAGTTCACGTCATACGTCAACCCTACGGTAATTGTTTTCCATAAAAACTCAACATGGGGCACGATGGCATCACTGTAGTAATGCCGTCTATTGATACCAACTTGCAGGGCAAGTTCTTTGTATTCCTTTTGTACCAGGTGAAAACGCGCGCTCACGCCGTAAACCAACTCCCGTGCACCACCTTGTTTTTGCCACATCATACTGCCGATCAAATCAAAATTATTTTGCAATTGTACCAAACCCAACACGTAAAAGGTAGACTTGCTGCGCAAACGCGTGGTGCCCGGATTGCTCAGGCTGGAAGACCAAAAATCGTGGTTAGGTCGATTGATGTGTTGCATACCAACACCCAAATCAAGCCGGTCGCGTCGCTTGGTCGACTGCATCCGGTAATTCACGCCCGCTCCCAGGTCAAAATATTTCAGGTTGGTATTGGCAAGGAGTTGATCCTCATAAGGGTTGTTGCTCGAACTATACGTACGATCCACCCATTGCTCATCAAAAGTGATATCCTTGGTGTCAAATTTCCGTTGCCCAAACGCAGGCATCACGCCTACCGTTAAGTAATTGGCCTTCCCAACAGGCAGGGTCAATCCGATCGGAATACCGACTAAAGTTGATTTCAAATGCAGGGTTCCCTGATCATCCTGATTGATCAATAAGCCACCCGTCAGAAAGCGACTGTATACCCCTTTGTTTAAATAAAGTTTCCCCTCGATACTACCTGAGTATGTAGTATAGGGAACGGGTACAGAACGCCATTGTTTGCGGTAGTTAAACACCGCACGCCCATCTCCACCAAAGACACCGGCCAAACCAGCGCTCAAATTGAGGGGCGAATTCTGAAACTGGGTGTAGTGTATATCCTGTGCCTTAACCTGTCCTGCCAAGCAAAGCATAGAGATATAAATAATTGCACGCAATTGTAATAAATTGTTCACAAGCGCCTTGTTTAGTATTTGGAATGTGTTGTTCACGCTGGATAGGATTTCCCAATCCGTAGATTACCAAGGAATTACATTTTTTAAGTCAGGTACAGCAAAGAACGTACCAAGGATTGAAGCCCGACGTGCTTTGACAATTTTCAGTACCCAAAATGGGCTACACTACGAAGATGGGAAATTATTATGCGTCGAAATAGCGTGTTTGAGGAGGACGCGCAAGGATTAGGCCAATCATGAGCCTGGGTAGGGAAACTGCCGTAAAATTACAGGAATTATATTGTTTTCAAAAAATAAATAAAAGATTACTTTAATCTTAACGATAAGATTAAAGTAATCCTAGCCTTTTACTTCCGTTTACCATCTATGCTGGCAAATTTGATATTTTAATTTTCCTGAGCGTCCAGCGATGTCTGACGTTTTTTTTCAAGCGTCCGGCGCCAAAAACTGATCGCCAATCCAATGAGCATCATGATCGACCCCAACCAAACAAAGTTGATGCCCGGAAAAACGATGGCCTCCAAGACGATATAATCCGAACGGGAGGCATTTTCGGCAATTTCAAGTGGCAACTTTTGCTGTGCCTCGGTGGCTTGGGCGATGCCTACCGTGATGACCCCTGTTTTAGGATCTATGTTCTCAAAACGAGTGTGAAGTCCGATAACAGGCAGTTCATCCTGCAAACTGAAAGGCTGGTTACCCCGAATCAGGTAAACAGGACGTGTTGTACCAACAAGCCCTTTGGGACCTGTAACATTCAACTGCGCAGCAACCGCAATATCTTCCGGCTGTGGGTGATAACCGGGATGATTCACCTTGCGTTCGATTTTCTCAAGCTGGACGGTAAGGTTATTAAATTGGATGGTTTGACCTGCCGCCAAAGGATAGGATGTATATTTTAACGCCTCCTCGGTTTCAAAAACATGGTCCATCGTTTCTTTGGTCAGCCGTATTTTGATGGCCGCTTGCCCAACATTGCCGTTAAGTGCAAACACGCCTTTGCCAGGCCGGAAATACATCATCGGTGCGGCGTCGTACGACTTCGGATCATTCAGTGTATGTACAGAGACTTTCAAGCCAAATGCTAAATCACCGTCTTCCGGCTGATATTCCGGATGCACGGGGGCTTTCGTAAAATCTTCTACAATCAGATAGTGTTTTTTGGTAAATAAAGTATCTCCTACTTTCGCAGTGTACGCTTCAAAACGCAAGCTATCTTCCTGCTTTTTGGCAAATTCCGGATCTAATTCGGCTTTGGGCAAGGAGGAAACGTGGGTAAAAATATCGTGATCCCAATAATGCTGGGTCGATGGGTTGGAGGCAACTACTTTAGTAAATTGCCGGTCGTACATTACATTGGGATATAAGGTAAATTGCTCCCCATTGTAATTGCCATTTTTGTCCCTGCGTTTAAATTGGACCGTAAATGTGCGGGTCTGGCGCACTACCGTGTCCTTCAAATACATGGCCTCGTAGCCATCTTTGATCGGCATCGGCACTTCTTTGAGCAACAAAATGTTCTTGTCTTCCTGCTCACTTCCCATGCCTTCAATGAGTCCCTCCATCGCAAATGCATTGGATGAAATCCAGGCTTTATTCAACCCTGTGCTCATAATGCCCAAAATCAGCACGCCAAAACCAACATGCGAAACCGCTGATCCCGCTAGTTTTATATTGCCTTTCAAAATACTGATCAGGTAATCCACGTTGGCCACCACGGTAAACATGGCGGTAAATAACAAGGTGTACAACTGCCAGGCACTCATATCAATCCACTGCGCGTTCAAAAGGGTTAAACCCACCGCAATCGCTGCCGAAATACCCAGGTGAATAGCCACTTTTTTGCGATATACCTTCCAATTGCGCTCGCTGTACCGCAAAAACTGCGCAAAGGCCGTCAAAGCGCCCATAAATACCGCAATCCACAATTGATACCGATTGTGGTGCGCCATCGGATCTTCCAAGGCCGCGCCAACAAACTTCGGATTGAAGTATTGCATGATTTTATTGTACACAGGCAAAGAGGTAGCTCCCGTAATCAAGGTTGCGGAAAAAAACAACACCAAAGATCCAATAAACATCCAAAACTCCCGCGAAACAATCGACTCCTCGGGCTTGGCTTCTGGAACGCCTTTATACCGCGATCCCCACAACCAGGCGCCCAAAATGGAAAAACTTGTGATAAACAACACCAATTGCAAGCCCAAACCCATTTCCGTAAAGGCATGCGCCGAAGTATCCCCTAAAATCCCGCTCCGGGTGAGGTAGGTTGAATACAACACCAAGATAAAACTCAACAAATAAAAGGCATACGTACTGCGGGTCGAATAACCCGTGGCGCGTGCAACCAAATTGGTATGGATGCCCGCAACCAATACCAACCATGGCACCAAAGAAGTGTTTTCCACCGGATCCCAGGCCCAATATCCCGCAAATGACAAGGCCTCATACGCCCAAGCGCCGCCCATCAAGATGCCTGTACCCAAAATCACGCCCGAAAACAAGGCCCATTGCAAGGCCGGTTTCAACCAATCTTTATGATCCCGCAACCACAAACCGGCCACCGCATAAGCAAAGGGTACAATCGTAGACGCAAATCCTAAAAACAAGGTGGGCGGATGGATGGTCATCCAATAGTTCTGCAACAACGGATTTAACCCATTGCCTTTAATTTTCTCTAAATAATTGGCCGTTTCAAAAATAGGCGCATTCATGGTATCGCGCAGCAAATCAAACGGACTGGCCCCTAAACGGGAATCACCAAAATACAAGCCCAGCAACATCGACCCTATAAATGCCTCCGCAAGTGCAATCACGGCCAATACAGGCGCCTCCCATTTGCCAGCACGCAACATCAATACAAGTCCCAACCCAATATGCCAAAAACTCCAAAGCAAAAAACTGCCCTGCTGCTCTTTCCAAAACGCAGAAAAAACATACTGCGTCGGCAAGTCATCCGAAATGTTCGACCAGGCATATTGGTATTCGTACATTTTTCCTACCAAAATATAAAAAAGGGTACCAATGATACCCAGCGTGGTCAATCCATGCAATATAAAAGAAAAACGCCCGATGTTGCGCCACTGGTCGCCTTCCAAAGTATTGCGCCGCAGGGTAGCCATATAATAGGCGCCAGCGGCCAATAAAGTAGCTACAAATGAAAGCACCACAAATAGGTGGCCTAATTTTCCAGGCAAAAGGTGCTCGCCGATATATTCCATATTTCAATTTTTATTATTGGAGTGCAAAGGTAAAGCCTTACAACGATATGCTTTTGCCCATTTCTAAAGCATCCGGCGAAAAGGCGCAGCGTTTTTGGCCAAAAACGTACAAAACGCTTCGAATGTACACTTAAACACCCGTTTTGCCTTACTGCTTAATGAATTTAGTACTTTGTATCTTTTCTAAATTATGACAAACCAGGACATAAAACCCCGCCGGAAGGGCACCCGTAGGGATTTGTACTTGGGTTTCGCCCTGCGTTTGCCAACTTTGAACCAATTTGCCTTGTATGTCTTTTATTAAAATCGTTCCTTGTATGCCCGACTCCATCGCCACCGTGAGTACATCGCCAACCGGATTTGGGAATAAACGCAGGGAGGATTGCGCCACTTCCTGGGTTTCTGTGATTGGGTTGACCAATTCGTCAATGGCGCGTAATAAGGAATAGGTTTGATTGGTTCCGAAAGCATCCTGTCCAATTTCCCAAATCATAACGCCCGCAACTTGATCCAGTGCCAGTTGCGTTTTGGCCTTGATGGTTGGAATCCCGTTATAATAGGTATCATTCACCTGATCTAGTTGCGCATTGGCGGTGTTGAGGCTGACGATATAACGATACGTTAGGGCCTCTACAGGACTTACGCCAAAATCGTAGCCGTAAAAAGGTACACCCAGGGTCAATTTTTGCGCAGGCACATTTTGATCCAACCAATATTGCACACAATCTTCAGTCCACCAATAAGGCGCGTGTTGGCCCGGATTAGCGGGATTGAACGGGCCGGTGCGGTCGTAAATCATCATATTCACCCAATCAAAAGCAGCCAGCGCGGCATTGCTGATTTGAGGATAACGGTATTCACCAGGCAATGCGGCTGTCAGGGGCAAACCCAGGGGTGCCATGGCTGCTTTTAGTTCCAAAATGAACGGACTGTACCAGGATTTTACAAATTGCCATTCTAAATCCATATCGACCCCGTCAAAGCCTTTTGATTGCACATATTGAATGATTTTTTGGATAAAAAAAGCCCGATTTGCTGGCAAGGTGAGGTAGTCCCAGGTGTCGTCCTGCTTCGGAGTAAGGTAGCCGCCGGCAAGCGAAATAAATACTTTGCATCCTTTGGCATGGGCCTTATTTACTGCGTTGGTAACGCTCACCCCGCCTACAGAAAAATTACCCAAAGAATCGGGGTTGGCGAATGCAATATTTACATGGGTTAATCGCTCGAATTCAATGTCATTCAGCCAACTAAAGCGGTAATAGGGTAAATAGCCAATTACTTTAAAATCGTTTTGTCCAGTTGCAGCAGTTAATGTGATAAAAAACAGGATTGGAAGTAATAATTGCTTCATAATATCGGGTTGAATTAGTCATCAGAATGAAAAAACAGGCGAAAATAATAGATAAGATATGTATGTGATTCATTCAATATGTTAATGTTATATCAAAAATTGGCGACCTATCAAAAAGCTGCATATTTTTGCATTGGCATTAAGCCGTTTTTTAAATTTTTTAAATTTTTTTTACAATGTACAAAGGAACCGTAAAGTTCTTCAACGAAGCCAAAGGTTTTGGTTTTATCGTTGACAGCGCCACTGGCCAAGAGATATTCGTACATGTCTCTGGTCTCATCGACAACATTCGCGAAGGCGACGTTGTTACGTATGAAACAGCTCGTGGCAAAAAAGGCATGAATGCAGTTAACGTTCAGCGCGCGTAAGTGCGTTGTAACGCTTGAGTGATAAAATGCGTGACTCCACCGGTTTCCCGGTGGAGTCTTTTTATTTAATGCCCACAAACACAGCGCGTCTCCGTACAAGAATGCGTCATACCCGCTGCACCATTCAACTGTGAGCCTGGAAGTTCAAACCAGAATTTTGACCGCTTCCGATCATAATTCCCGATTTCATTCAATTGATTCGCATCAAACAAGCGACCATTGACCGACACATACCGGATGCTTTCGGTGTTGCGGATGTTTTCCAACGGGTTTTTATCTGTTACTATAAAATCAGCTAATTTGCCCGTTTTCAGGGAGCCAATTTCTTTGTCGAGGCCCAGGTAAATGGCACCATTAATGGTTGCGCATTGCAATGCCTGCAAATTGCTCATTCCACCCTGCTGCAACATCCACAGTTCCCAATGCGCACCAATGCCCTGAATTTGGCCATGCGATCCGAGATTGATTTTAATGCCATTATCCGTCATGCGTTTCAGGCTCTTGCTCACTAAGATATGGCCATTTTCGTATTCTTCTTCCGGAATCATTTCGCGGTGACGGCTGCGACCATCTAATATATGACGGGGCGTAAACGACAACAAGCGTTGTTTTTTCCAGATATCTTCTTTTTGATACCAATAATATTCGCCGTTTACCGCACCATAACAAACAATCAAAGTAGGCGTATTGTGGCTGCGTGTGCGTTTCCAAAACTGCATCACATCTTCGTATAAAGGTGCAACGGGTATGTTGTGCTCAATGCCCGTATGGCCGTCCATCACTTGCGTGAGGTTGTGGTAAAAGAAGGAACCGCCCTCTGGCACAACTTCCATTTTCAGTTCGCGGGCGGCGGCAATGACCTGCTGGCGTTGTTCGCGGCGCGGCTGATTGTAACTTTTCACCGAAAAAGCACCCCAGGCGTGTGTACGACGCAAGGTGCTGCGCGCATCATCCAGGTTATTGATGGTGGCTTTAAAATCGCCTTCCGCACCATATAATATGGTACCCGTGCTGAATAAACGCGGTCCGAGCATACGCCCTGATTTCAACATTTCCGCATTGGAGAATGCCGATTCAGAATTCACCGACGGATCGTGCATGGTGGTTACCCCGTAAGCCAGGTTGGCGTAATATTCCCATTGCTTTTGCGGGTTGAGGCCATAGCGGAAGTTGCCCGAATGGCTGTGTACATCCACGATGCCGGGCATAATTGTTTTGCCTTTACAATCAATGATTTTGTAGCCTTTTGATTCGCTTTTGCGGTTTTTATAATCTGCTTTTTTACCGACAAAAGAAATCACGTTGTTGGTCACTTCCAGCACGCCATTTTCGATTACCTGATCGCCTTCGCACGTAATGATGCGGGCGTTATCAAACACCAACACCCCTGCTGGCTGATCGGCTTTAAGGGTTAAACCGATTTTCAAGCCTGTTTCGGGCAAACCTGGCAAACTATCTGGCGCACCGGGTAAAAAGGCAAAACGATTGTTCAAATCAATGTTGTAATATTCCTCGCCCAGGGTATAAAACAGTTTTTTGCTATCGTTACTCCAATGCAGGTTGTAACCTGCATCTTTGGAAACCTGGGTGGCTGGTACCGATTTCATATCGGCGCTCAAATCAACCGTTTGGCCCGAATGCGGCATCGCGCAGATGTAAGCCTTGTGTAATTCGGTGAATGCCATCCAGTTACCATCTGGTGAGGGCGCCCATTGGTTGGCATATTTGCTTTTAAACAGTACTTTGCGATCCTGACCATTTAAATCAAAGGAAACGAAGGCTTTATCCAGTGCGCCAAACAAATAACCGCCGGTATTGACGTATATCCGTTTGCCATCGGCCGAAAAACGCGGGTTTTCTCCTTCGTCAAAAATCGGCTCCAGGCTTTCATAAAAACCTCCTGCGGGCGTACGCGTGAGGTCTAAACGAAAAATACCGGTTTTTACGGTACGTGCAGGTCCTGTTTCATCATCGCCCTCCTGCATCCGAAATACAATCGACTGGCCATCCGGTGCATATTGCGGCGTGCGGAAAATGCCACCCAGTACCGGTAATTGCTTCAATGCGCGGGTTTGGAGGTTAATTTTCCATAAAGCGCCACCATATTGGTCGTTCCAACTTACAAAAATAGCTTCTTTACCATCGGGTGAAAAACAAGGCTCAAATTCGAGCATGTCTGGATCCGTTGCCGAGGCGCCTACAAACCGACAAGCGCC
>CAIVGO010000265.1 GCA_903905445.1 uncultured Bacteroidota bacterium | reverse complement strand
TCATTGACAATCAGCGCTCAGCATGACAATAAATGTTGCCTTTCAGGCGGCGCTTAGTAAATCTCAACTGGGCGTAAGGATATAGACAATACAATGTAGGTAAAAGTTGCCTCTCCCCCCAAATTTTAAAAAACAAGCGTTAAACCTCCAAAGAGACCTAACGCTTGAATTAGTTGATTATCATACAATTGTATTATCAAAAGACAATTGTATTTATGTTTATCCTCTTCGTATGTTCAAAACAAATGCCCGACTTCTCCGAAGTCGTAAAAAATGGGATGTCGTTTTGCCGCTACAAATGCGTGACCTCTCCGAGGTCAAGATGATTTTGAAATATTAAACATTCCGTATCGTGCTGATTAGCAACGAATTGCATTCGCATATCACTCCTCACTCCTCACTCCTCACTCCTCACTCATCACTCCTCACTCCTCACTAAACCACCCCCAAAGCCTTTCCCACCTTAACAAACGCTGCAACCGCCGCCTCCAAATGTTCCTGCTCGTGGGCCGCGCTCAGTTGTACCCGAATCCGCGCTTTGCCTTGTGGCACCACCGGATAAAAGAATCCAACCACATAAATACCTTCCGCAAGCAAGGCTTTGGCAAAATCCTGGGCCAATTGGGCATCATACAGCATGATCGGCACAATCGGATGTTCGCCTGGTAGAATATCAAAACCCGCTTCCGTCATCGCCTGGCGAAACCAACGGGTATTGTGTTCCAGTTTGTCGCGCAGGGTCGTGGAGCCGCTGAGCAATTCCAATACTTTAATGGAAGCCCCTACAATACTAGGTGCCACCGTATTCGAAAACAAATATGGCCGCGAACGTTGGCGCAACATGTCCACAATTTCCTTGCGTGCAGCCGTGAAACCACCCGATGCGCCACCCAACGCTTTACCCAGGGTGCCGGTCACAATATCCACCCGGTCCATCACCTGGCGGTACTCGTGGGTACCACGTCCTGTTTTTCCCAAAAAGCCAGACGCGTGGCATTCGTCGATGCCCACCATGGCGCCGTATTGATCGGCCAGGTCACATATTTTATCCAATTGGGCAATGGTTCCGTCCATCGAAAAAGCACCATCGGTGAAGATTAAAATGCGGCCAGCCTTAGCAGCCGTAGCCTCTTTCAAGCAGTCCTCCAGGGATTCCATGTTGTTGTGCTTGTAGCGAAAACGCTTGGCTTTGCACAACCGAGTACCATCAATAATGGAAGCATGGTTGAGTTCGTCGCTGATGATTGCATCATGTTCGCCCAACAAGGGCTCAAATAATCCGCCATTGGCATCGAAAGCTGCGGCATACAAAATGCAATCTTCCATGCCCAAAAATTCCGAGAGCGCTTTTTCTAGCTGCTTGTGGATGTCCTGGGTGCCGCAAATAAACCGCACCGATGAAAGTCCATACCCATGGCTGCGAATGGTCTCAATTGATGCTTCTACCACGGCCGGATCACTCGATAAACCAAGATAATTATTGGCGCAAAAATTCAGCACCTGCTGCTGGACCGTTGTATTAATCACCGGACCTTGTGGCGAGGTGATAATACGTTCTTCTTTGTATAAACCGGCTTCCCGGATGCCGTTTAGTTCCTGTTGTAAGGAAGACTGAATGTTGGAAAACATATGCGTACTGGTTTAAATATTCGGTTGAGCGTTGTTTTTATTCAAAAGGTGCGTAGGCGCAAAAAACTATTTTCCCCGCACACTAAAGGAAATACGTCGGTTCATCGCCTTGTGTTCCGGGGTATCATTGGCAACGACCGGGTTACTTTCGCCATAGCCCTCTGCTTCCAATCGATCGGCTGGAATTCCATTGCCAATCAACCACGCCATGCAGGCTTTGGCACGCGCATCGCTGAGGGTCAAGTTCAGTTTGTCGTTGCCGTCTGTGTCGGTATAGCCGCCAATTTTTAATTTCAAAGCAGGGTAGGCGCGCAAAATGGCCATCACGGCCAACATTTTTGGTTCTGACTCAACTTTCATGGTAGCCTGGTTCACATCAAACATGATTTCAGGAAAATTAAACCATTTAGCTTTGTCAATTACCGCATTTGGGTCCTGTACAAAAGCCAACATCGCCGCTTCTTCGGTACCAGCAGGAAAGGATAAAGCAGGCACGGGCGCTGGTGCAGTAGGGGCTTGTTCCACAATAGGTGGTGCAACCGCTACCTGATTATTGCAATTTTTGAGGTAAAACATGATGCCACCGCCCAAAACCAGCAACACCAGCAAAGGCCAAAACCAGTTCAATCCACCCGTAGGTACATCTGAATCGCCGCTGGTCAACTTACCTATACCCAGCAAACCCGTCAATCCTCCCGGCAAGGCACCCAGGATGTTTTCTTTTTGTCCGGTCAATAAATTTGTAAAACCCGTCACATTTAAATCACCGGTTTTGATTTCTTTATTCAAAATTCCCATCAACAGCGGACCAACCAAGCCCAATAGTGCCGAAGTAGAATCAGATTTGATGCCAGAAAAGGCAGAAACAACGTTGCTGATCGCCGGAATTTTTGCGCCCAGGATACTGCCCAACAAGTGTCCAGAAGCATCTTTCGGGTCATTGTGCGCCAGATTGCCACCATCCAACAAACTGCCCAGGTTATCCAGTATCGCCGGATTAAAATCGGAAATGCTGTTAAAAATGCCATTCATCGCGTCTTTATCGTCGGTTTTACTCAAAAATCCGGCAAGAATAGAAGGCCCCCAGCCTACAATGGCTTTTAAAATGCCAGTTTCTTCTTCGCCCAAGGTAGCAGATGCTTTTGCAACCAATTCGGGGGTAATGTAGGATTTAAGCGTATCAAGTAAATTTGACATAGGTGTGTTGATTTTATTTTTGATCTGGCAAAATTACATTTTCCAGTATAACGCTTGTATTAAGTCGACTTAAAATGGATAACCTACTGCCAAGTTGTAAGCTAAGTTTTCTTTGCGCAGCCGCCAAGGCTCGGTTACCCAGTACGAGCCATCTGTTTTGACCGGTTTTTTTAACTTTATACCTACATCAAAACGCAGGATAAAAAAGCCAAAGTCGGCCCGCACTCCAAATCCGGTTCCCAACGCAATATTTTTATACGAATCCAGCCGCAACTCCGCATTGGGCCTGCTGGCTTCTTTTTTGATCGTCCACACGTTGCCCCCGTCCAAAAATACCGCGCCCTTGATCCATAAAAACATCGGAAAACGCAATTCGCCATTAAATTCAAACCGAAAATCGCCCGCCTGGTAAAAAGGGCGTTGGTTTTGGGCACCGGTGGAGGCATCTACATACGCACCCGGACCTAATTCGCGGATACGCCAGGCACGCAGACTCGACGGACCACCTACAAAAAACTGTTTCACATAAGGCGCTACTTTCGAGTCACCATACGGCACCACAACGCCCGCGCCAATCCGAATCGCCCCCACAAGATCTTTTCTAAACTCCCTTGAATATACCCCGTCCAGGTCCAAACGCAGGTACTTGGCAAAATCCAAATCGCCAATTGTCCAGGTTTGCTTCCCAAACGGAATTTCCCACAACTGATTCACCACATATTCCTCAAAACCCGATACGTCGGAGCCGATCCGCAACTGCCAACGCTCCCCAAAACGGTTCACATTGCTCGCATAAGCATACGAAAATGAACGCAAAATAAAACCGGTAAACAACTGATTATCAAAGCTGCGCCGCAAAAATTCACTCACGCGCGATTGAAACGCCGGGTCAAATTGCGGCCGCAAAATATCAATCCCGATATGGTTAAAACTGTACTGATGCTCCGGATCGGTTTGGATATCATACCCAAATGAAGCATTAAACAAGTTATATCGGTAAAAAGCCGTTTGGGATAAATAGTTGTAATGCAAGGCAATACGCGATTTTCCTTCATTGCGCAAACGGTCGTACAAGGAGGCCGTCACAACTTGCCGATACCCACTGGGCCGCCTGCTAACCGTGCGCCAGAACCCGAAATAATCGAAAAAACGCGGCAAAACCAGGTCATTCTGAAATTTAAACTCCTGCGAGAAAATCAATCGACTGGGCGTCGTAACGTCAAACTCTACATTGTACTGCAAACTGCTCTGCAACTGTTCAGCTCCCCGAAAAGCATTGCGGTTGAGTAAACCAGCCGAAGAAGAAACCCCCACCAAACCGCCCGTGATGGAGTTGCGGTAATTGAAATCAAGCCCCATGCTGGGCACCAGTTTTTTTACCGGCGAAAAAGAAATGGCTACATTGATCTTGTCCGACTGGATAGAATCTTGCAAAGGCTTGATCGAAACAAACTTAAACACCCCAAGCGCATTCAAATTGCGGGCGGTTTTATCAAAATCGATTTGTCGATAAGGCCAGCGCTGTTGTAAGGAAATGTATTTGACCAACCGCTCCGGCCGTATGCTGAATTTTGGCTCCGAGGAAGCAAAATAAATACCGTTGTATAAGGTGTCATTCCGAATAGACATCAATTCGGGCACCAAACTATAGTACACACCGATGTTATTGATGGTGTACACTTGATGCATAACACTATCGCTGGGGGTAAGCACCGTGACGGTTACCTTGGTCCGGTAATTGGTCGTATCACCACTAAATTCAACAAAATTTGGGGTGAAATAGGCATATCCCCGGTTTTTGAGTTCGGTGGTGATGCGCAGTTTTTCTGCCTCAAACAAATTCCCATCCAGGGCCGCATTGCGTTTGAGGGGCGACAAACCAGAGGTCATCTCCAAAATCTGCAGCACCAGACTGTCGCGACTTTCGTATTTTACCGTATCTATTTGGTAAAGGCGGTTGAGGGCGAGTACATATTTGACGGCCATTTTATGCACACTCACCGTATCAACCTGGTAGGTGCAGGCTGCCTGCAAATAACCGCGCTGCCGCATCTGATTTTCAAAATTGAGGGCCGTACGGGAAGTGAGCAACGCACTATAAATGGCGGGTGGTTCGGCAATTTTTTTCATAATCCACCGCGCATTCCGCGATTTGCGGTCTTTGTAGCGGTAATACAGCCAAAGTCGGGTATCAAAAAAGTAAAACGAACGTTTATTAGGTTGCTGTTTGAAAAAAGGCGCCAACTCATATTGTATAGGCGTACGTTCGCCCAATCCAAGCCGCTTCTCCGCTTTAATTTCCAAGGTATTCTTTACCAATAGGCGCTCTCCTTTGGCTTGATCAAGATGCTTCGTAACATTGCAGCTGCTAAGCAAACTGGCAAGGACGACACCCCAACACAACAACAGCCGGATATTTAAAAGTTTGGACATAACATTCAAATCATCAAAATCAAAAGTAGGCCTTTGCAACGGGCTGCACCACGTAAATATGCTCTCTGCCAATCAACAAAAGTTTATCGCCAGCCTCTCCATCAAGAAATACCGGCAAAAGTATCGAAAGTTCGTGGTGGAAGGTGACAAAATCGCCATCGAACTCTTGCAATCACCGCAAATAGTTGTCGATTCGATCTTTGCTACGGAACGTTGGGCCGCACAAAATCCCGACCTCCTCCAACCACATTTGGATAACTTTAACGTTGTCCACGAAATTGAACTAAAAAAAATATCCAACCTAACAACACCAAACCAGGTATTGATTGTTGCCAATATGCCCGAAAAACAGTTGGGTCCAGGCGAAATACGTCCCGATTTTTGCTTTTTCGCCGATGGTATTCAAGATCCTGGCAACCTGGGGGCCATCCTCCGCATTGCCGATTGGTTTGGTTTCCCGGCCCTGTTTTGTGCACCCGATACCGTGGATGTTTATAGTCCAAAAGTAATCCAGGCCAGTATGGGCGCATTTTTGCGGGTTGCCACAGCCGAACTGGAATTGGAAGCATTGTGCGCAGCATTGCCCGAATGGCCGGTTTTGGGCGCTGTATTAGGCGGTGAGTCGGTGTTTAAAATAGATTTGCCACAGTTTGGCATCTTGGTGGTGGGCCGCGAAGGCCGCGGATTAAGCCCGGAAGCGGAAGCCTTGCTGCACCACCGACTGACCATTCCCAAACATCCGCAAGGTGGCGCCGAATCGCTCAATGCGGGCATCGCAGCAGGCATTTTGGCGGCCGTCATCCGAGATCGGCAGATGATTGGATAAATCTGGACGATAAATCTCGGAAATCCTCCACAACTGCGGTTATCTTCGCCCTCGCATTTAAAATCAAAACGATACTCACAATTCAAACAACATGATGGACTTTCGTAAATACCTTCCTTTGATCATGATCGGCCTCGTGGTCGTATTGGTATTCAGCATGTGCGGTTCCTACAACGGTGCCGTGAGCAAAGAAGAAAATGTAAAAAAAGCATGGTCGCAGGTTGAAAATCAGTACCAACGCCGCGCCGATTTGATTCCGAACCTGGTAAACACCGTAAAAGGGTATGCCAATTTTGAGCAACAAACCCTCACCGCAGTCGTACAGGCGCGCGCATCCGCTACCCAGGTAAAAGTAGATCCGAATGAATTGACCCCTGAAAACATCCAACGCTTCGAACAAGCACAACAAGGTTTGTCGGGCGCTTTGGGTAAATTGTTGATGATCACCGAAAATTACCCGGATCTGAAAGCCAACCAGAGCTTCCTAGGCTTACAACAACAATTAGAAGGCACGGAAAACCGCATTTCGGTAGAGCGCAAAAACTTCAATGAAGCGGTAAATGACTACAATTCAAGTATCCGTCGTTTCCCAACCAATTTGCTGGTAGGCATGTTCGGCTTTACGCCAAAAGGTTATTTTCAGGCAACAGCCGGTTCTGATCGCGCACCGGAAGTAAAATTCTAACCATGCTATTTACAAAAGAAGAAGAAGCGCGCATCACCGATGCCATTCGCGCAGCAGAACAAAGCACCAGCGGCGAAATCCGGGTGTATGTAGAAGATTTTTGCTTGCGCGATCACCCGGTCGAACGGGCCGCGGAGTTGTTTCATCTTTTTGGTATGTTTAATACCCAGCAGCGCAATGCCGTGTTGATTTATCTGGCCGATAAATCCCGGCATTTCGCTTTCTGGGGCGATACAGGAATAAATGACGCCGTCGGGTTTCATTTTTGGACGGCTGAAAAACAACTGTTCAAAGAACACCTGCAACGCGACGCCGCAGCTGAGGGTTTATGCGCTGTAATTCAGCAAATTGGCGAACGGCTTCAGGCTTTTTTCCCAGCCGATCCAAATAACAACGAAAATGAACTGCCCGATGAAATCATATATGGTTAAGCAACTTTCCGGCATGCATACCATCAGCAAAGCTTGTTTACGCGTATTTTGGGTCGCACTGGCTTTCCTGCCATCCTTTTTAGGGGCACAAACAGATGTATTTCCACCCAAACCAGAACCTGCGGTGTATGTGCACGACTTTTCCAATTGGCTCGATCGCAATCAGGTCGCCATGCTGGAGGAAAAGTTGCGCCGCTACCACGACTCCACCTCTACCCAGCTTGTCGTGATGATTCGCCCCGATTTGGGCGATTATGACAAATCTTCTTATGCTATTGAACTCGGCAACCGTTGGGGCATTGGCAAAAAAAGTAAAAACAACGGGGTGGTGATGCTTATTAAAAGTGAGCAGCCAGATCGCGGTATTTTTATCGCCACGGGGTATGGCACCGAGGGCGCGTTGCCCGATATTTTGGCCGGACAAATCATTCGCAATACCATGGGTCCGTTTTTTCGGGAAAAGAAATATTACGAAGGGATCGATGCTGGTACCAATGAAATCATCAAGGCCCTTTCCGGCGAGTTCAAAAACGACGGCGAACCGGGCGATGCAAAGGCCGGCATGGTGGTTTTGGTCATTTTTCTGATTATATTTTTCTTGATTCTCTTTTTTGTATTCCGTGCTGCCAAACGCGGCGCCCGCATGATTACGCATTCTGGCGCTGGCGGCAGCATGTGGGGTGCTGGCTGGGGCGCAGGCAGTGGTTGGGGCGGCGGCGGCAGTTCCGGCGGTAGTTCCTGGGGCGGCGGTTCCGATGGTGGTAGTTTTGGTGGCGGCAGTTTCGGCGGTGGCGGGGCTGGCGGCGACTGGTAAAATTGATTGACTATGAGTGTTCAACACGCAATGATTTATGTTGCACCTTCCGAATTACACGGTCAAGGTGTTTTTGCCGCACGTAATATTGAAGCAGGAGAAATTATAGAAATTTGTCCGATCCTGCTTTTCCCGCGTGCCGAACTGGATGCGATCCGCAAAACCATGCTCGATGATTATTATTTCGACTGGGGCGATGAGGGCGACTGGTATGCGGTATGCCTTGGTTATGGCTCCCTGTACAACCACTCCTACGCACCCAATGCGGAGTACGGCATGGATTTTGAGGCCAATACCATCGATTTTTATTGTATTAAAAATATAGAAGCAGGCGCCGAAATCCTGATTAATTACAACGGCGAAGCGGACAACCAGACCAAAGTATGGTTTGAAGATCCGGAGCACCCGGTACATAAAACAAGGCCGCAATGAAAAAAACAGAGCTGACCTATAGCAGTGCTTACGAAGAATTGCAACAAATCGTTGCGGCCCTGCAAAACGAACAAGTAAGTATAGATGAACTGCCTGCTAAAATTGCCCGGGCCACTGAGCTGGTGCAGTTTTGTAAAAATCAATTGCGGAAGACCGAGGAAGCGGTGGCTGGGTTGATGGGTGGGGAGGTTGCTTAAAATAAAAGGGTTCCACGTAGAGCAGGGTTCCACGGAGGAGCTCGGAGGTATGTAGTTACACGGAGAAATGATTTTATGGTAAATAATACAATACACAATTCCCTTAGGATGTTAACTCTGTGGAACTCCATACCTCCGAGCTCCTCCGTGGAACCTTACTCTACGTGCCCCCGAATATCACTAAAATTTTATCAAAGCCAGCCCCGAGCAAAATACTTCAAGGCAGGCATATTTATTTTCCTATGAAAAAACTTCTAATCGTACTGCTGTTTGGAGTTGCGCCATGTTTGTTATTGGCACAAAAGCATGACTATATTTGGATTGCTGGTCGTCAAAATTTTCCAAATATTACCACTCATGGTGGCATGGTGATAGATTTTAAACAAAAACCAGTAAGTGTATATTATAACTATCGTAATACCAATATGTTTGTATGCAACGCAAGCATCTGCGATACTGCCGGAAATTTAATTGCCTATTCCAATGGATGCGAAATCGGCGGAGCGGATGATCAAATTATTGAAAATGGGGAAGAAATTAATCCGGGCTATTTGCACCAGTTGCGTTGTGTGCAGTATGATGACGGCTATGGTTCAGGTATTCAAAGTGCTGTATTTTTACCTGCGCCTCAAGATGATAGTGTGTATTATTTGTTTCATAAACAAATAAGAACATTTTCAAACAATACGCTTAGTGGCTTCACCGAAAAGCTATTATATAGTGTTGTTAATCAGCGATTCAACAAGGGACTTGGAAAAGTAACAGCCAAAAATGTTGAAATAATAAAAGATACTTTATCCTTTGGTGAACTTATTACCGTTAAACATTCTAACGGAAAAGACTGGTGGATCATCACGCCTCGACGCAATAACAACGCTTTTTATATCCTGAAATTTACCAAAGATGGCATTGTCGATACGTTCACACAAAAAATCGGCATAACAGCAAGTATTCCCGGGGAAGGTTATGGGCAGGTGGTGTTTTCGCCGGATGGTACAAAACTGTACCGAACGAATCCATTCAATCCAATTATGGTATATGATTTTGACCGCGAAACAGGCGTGTTTACCAAATTTGATACAATCCACTACGATTATGGCAACCAACTATCCATCGGTGAAGTAGGTTGTGCGATTTCACCCAATGGACGATTTTTGTACCTCGGGGCAAGGTTTAAACTCTTTCAGTTAGACCTGCAAGCACCCGATATCAGCGCCTCTCAAACCCTGGTTGCCGAATGGGATGGATTTGCAGCACCGGTCGCCACGCTGTTTCAGCAACTTCAACTCGCTCCCGATTGCAAAATATACGGCCTGGCGGGTGGAGATACCCGGTATTTTCATGTAATCCACAACCCGGATGCACCCGGTCTGGCTTGCAATGTGGAGCAACATGGCTTGGTATTGCCCACGCCTTGCGGTGCCTCCATGCCTTCCTTTCCCAATTTCCGCCTGGGGCCACCCGAAAACCCGGGCCTGCCCTGCACCAGCACCGTTGGTACGATCGGTGGCCCAGTGAGTCCATTGCCTGCGTTGTCGGTGTTCCCCAACCCTGCTACTACTTATGTAAAACTGGTGGTCAATCAGGCACTTGAGCAAGGCGCTAACTGGTATCTTTTCGACCTGCATGGGCGTTTGGTCCGTTCGGCTCCGCTGGATACAGCGCAGGCGGGTATTGAAATTTCTTTATCCGGTTTGCCGGCAGGTGCTTATTTTTGGAGCGTGGATGGTAAAGCGGGTGCGGTGTTTTTGCGCGGGAAGGTCCTGGTGTTGTAGGGGGGAGGGCGTAGAGTAGGGTTCCACGGAGGAGCTCGGAGGAACGGAGTTACACGGAGAAATGATTTTATGGTAAAAAATACAATACACAATTCCCTTAGGATGTTATCTCTGTGAAACTCCGTGCCTCCGAGCTACTCCGTGGAACCCCTTTTCTCCGTGGAACTCCATACCTCCGAGCTCCTCCGCGGAACCCCTTTTCTCCGTGTAACTCCATACCTCCGAGCTACTCCGTGGAACCTCACTCTACGTGCTCTTTACACCAACTCCAAAACCTCCCCCAATCCATGCAAAATATGCGTAGGCAACGCCAACCGCAATTGCTCCTCGCTTTGAGCACCCGTCGTAATCCCCGCCGCAATTCCGCAGCCCGCATTTTTACCTTCTTCAATATCAATCATCGAGTCACCAATTTTAGCCACATTTTTGGCATCGGTAACCCCCAAAGCAGCCATTGCAGCCTGAATCATATCCGGGTGAGGACGACCCATGGTAGTGTCGTCGGCCGTGTAAAGCATATCCACAGTAGTGCCAACCGTCCATTTCAGGCGGTGCAACAAAAATTCGGCTACCGTGCGTTTGTACCCCGTATTGAGCACCACCTTGATACCGCGTGCGCGCAATGCAGCAAAAACTTCCTCCGCACCGGGCATTGGAAGCGGCTGTAACACCGCATACGCCGCATCCAGCAATTGTTCAAAATCTTTGTGGATCGCTTTGGCGACCTTTTCGTCTACCACCCCGTTTTGCAAGTGTGCAAGCACGTCTTTGATGGCCTGAAATTTCTCTTTTCCAGCGCCATGCCACAACACGGTATCGAGGCTTACGTCAAATCCACCGCGCAACAAGGCCTGATGAACCGTTTTGTACACTACATTTTGTTCGTCGACCGTAGTACCGGCCATATCAAACACAACTAATTGAATCATAGATAGTTTTGAATGTTTTCTGATGCAAATCCTGCGCTGCCCGTCATGCCCTTGCCCCCGATACCGGTAAGCAAATGGATGCGGCCGTCGATGGTATGGCGGAAAATATCGCTCGTCTTACACTGGGCATACACACCTGCCCAGGTTTCACGCACGTTCCAGTTTTGTAAATCAAAAATCCGCTTGCCTGATTCGATCATATACTGATTGATCTCCTCCTTCAATTCGATGCGCAACTCCTCCGAAACAGCGGCGTCGGCGTATTCATGCGAATCTCCCAGGATAATGGAACCGTCCGCCGTTTGTTTGAACAGAATATGAATACCCCATTTGCGGTCTAAACTGTCGGCATCTTCCCGCGCTTTAATGGCGGCATACGACGGACATTCGCGGAAACTCTCATAGCGCCGAATACTCAAACCGGTCAAAATAGAACCGGGTATCACTTGGGTAGGCTGTTGGTCGAGCAAAATCATTTGCAGTTTCACCGCTTGCAAGTCGCTTTGGGCGTATATTTCAGGGTAAAGCGTTTGAAACTCATAACCACTGCACACCAAAACCTGGTCTGCCTCAAAGCGGCGCTGGTCGCTGGTATGTACCTGGCAGCCTGCGCTGTTGCTTTCAATTCCGATGGCCAAGGTTTGGGTAAATAAGTCCAAACCGCGTTGTTCTACCAAGTATTGTTGAATGCGGGCCAGGGCAATACGTGGCTCCAGGGTGATTTCTTCCGGGAAAAACAAGCCCCCTAAACAATAATCAGCGCGCAAACCTTCGTAACGGTCCAGGGTTTGCTGGGCGCTCAACAGTTCCGATGGGTAATCGTTGGCCTGGTTGATAGCCGCCAATTCTTCCAGCAGGGTCATTTCTTCGGCATTCGACGCGATATAAACCGAGCCGTTTTGCCGCGCAGAAATATCAAATTGGGCCTGAATGCCTTTGTAAATCGCAAGACTTTTACGGCCATATTGTTGCCATTGGGCGTCCATGCCGGAAGGAACAACCTGTCCAAAATTTTGTACTGAGGAACCGCGTGGCGTTTTGCTGCGTTCCAATACCGCAACGCGCAAGCCCAGTTCGAGTGCATGCATGGCATGAAAGGTGCCCAACACCCCGCCGCCTACAATAATAAGGTCGTAATGTTTCATGATAGGAAATTTTTCAGACCGCGAAGGTGGCAGCTTATGCGCAAGAATGCAGGTATAAACAGGTAAATTTTATGTGAACTTTGTAGGTATCTCAAATTTTGCGGCATAATCGGCGGTTGGTTTAAAACTCCAGAGGAAAGCCAGGAGATCATTCAGGTCTTTGCGAAACTCCAGGTGATAGTCTTCGTCCAACTTTTCGACTTTTTTCAAAATCGTTGCCATCCGGCGCAACATATAGAAGGCAAGCTTTTCACTGCGTTTCGGCGGATGCGCATTTAACATTGGAAAGTGACGTCGGAAGGCTTCTGCAAACATTAAAATGGTCAGACTAACTTCACCCACTTTATCTTTGGTGGCGCCGACATGTTCTGTAATGCGACCGCTCAAATACCGCAACTCCATCATCAATACGCCCGGAGAGAGGTATTTGGATTCGGCTGCGGGCAACTCTTTCAAGATCTTTTTACGCAATGCGGTCGCCCGCTCATCCAGGGTCGCACCGTCCTCCAGGAGTTCAAAAATGAGCCGGTTGATGAGTTTTTCGTCTTTTGCAACCAGTCGAAGCAACAGTTTGTCTTTTTCTTTTACCGGCATTCGGACAATGGCTGCTTTCAGGGCATCTTCTATTTTAGCCATGTTTTATTATTTCAGCGATACGGAAATGGAAGTTTAAGGCAAAATTAAAAATTTCTTTTTAAGAATGTTGCCCGGATTATGGATCCAAGGGAGGGTAAATATCGTATAATTAACTTGTAGCGCTGTACCGGATAAACCGATCGGTTAAATCGCCTGGGCTTGATTTACCGGAAAAAGCCTAATTTTGTTGTCAATCCCGCTGCGATATACTGAACGTCGCCTGAAAGACAGCATTCATTGTCATGCTGAGCGCTGATTTTCAATGATTTAGGCCGAAGGCCATGCACAAAAGCAAGCAGCGCGAAGTATAACACGCATTCATCTGGCAAAGCAGGTACTTTGCCCCGTTTTTGGAATCATTTTTTAATAAAATCCTATTTTGGAACGCAATACGGACATAACGATAGAGTCTATTCGGGCATGGTTAAAGCAGGAAGGCCATGCTGAACCAACCGACGATGCGGTGAAGCAAGCCGAACAGGCATTGTTGCTTATCGCGCAGGCCAATGCCATTGAACCGCCGTTGTCGTTGCGTTCCCGTATTTTGGGAAAAATAGAACGTTTAAAGGAGCAGGCAAAAACCTTTGCATCCATTGATATCGAGCACCCACCGTTGATTCATCCGGATTCGAACTGGCTGGATTGGCGTGCTGCCACCGAGCATATTCAAGCGCCTAATGACCTCGATAATATCCATTTACATCCATTGCGCAGTGATGATACGGCCGATATGTTTGTCGTTTTTGTTCAGGAATTTGTACCGGAAGAGGTACACCATGATGTGTTGGAAAGTTTCCTTTTGCTGGAAGGCGCCTGTGTGTGTACCATCACAGATGAAACAGGGCATACTCGGCGGGAGTATTACAGTGAAGGCGACTATATTTCCTTTAAACACGGCGAGGTGCACGATGTGCAAATTCTCAGCACCGTGCACCCCGCGAAAGCCATTTTGCAATGGTTGAAAAAAGCAGCGTGATTATTTGCGCTTTTTCTTGTTGTCCTTTTTATCAAATTTGTCCCAAACCTTCCAGTCGCTCACCTTTTTGCGCTCGCGCTTG
>CAIVGO010000264.1 GCA_903905445.1 uncultured Bacteroidota bacterium | reverse complement strand
TCACAGACAGGCATTAAAGCCTGTTTTCTTTCAAAGCCCTTTTTATGCAATTCAATATTCCTGATTCAAATCTCCCCCGCGTGGTAATCCTGGGCGGTGGTTTTGCCGGACTCACCCTTGCCCGCAAATTAAGCAACCAGCCTTACCAGGTCGTGTTGGTCGACAAAAACAACTACCACCAGTTTCAGCCCTTGTTTTACCAGGTCGCAATGGCGGGGTTAGAGCCGTCGAGCATTGTGTTCCCTTTTCGCAAATTATTTCAAAAAACGCCCAATGTGTTCGTGCGCATTGCGGAAATAATGTCCGTGGAACCCGACCAACAATTGGTGCATACCAGCGTAGGCGCCTTGCGTTACGATTACCTGGTGGTAGCCATCGGGGCCGATACCAACTGGTTTGGCAATGAAAAGATCAAATCGAACGCCATCCCAATGAAATCGGTGAGCGAAGCATTGTTTTTGCGCAATTCCATTTTTGACGATTACGAAAAAGCGATCACCAGCGAAGAAGACGACGCCAAACAACGCCTCCTCGACATCGTAATCGTCGGCGGCGGCCCAACCGGCGTAGAAGTAGCGGGATCACTCGCTGAAATGAAACGACAAATCGTACCCAAAGACTATAAAGACCTGAAAGGCGACGAAATTGACATCCACCTGGTGCATGGCAACGACCGTTTGCTCAATACGATGTCGCCCCAAGCCTCTGCAAAAGCCGAACAATTTCTTCGCGAACTCGGCGTACAACTCTGGCTCGATAAAGTGGTCACCGATTTTGATGGCGAAACCGTCACCATCAACGACGGCAGCACCATCCGCACCAACAAGGTCATCTGGGCGGCCGGCATCACCGGCAACCGCATAGGAGGATTACCCGACAGCGTGTACGCGCGTGGCAACCGCCTTAAAGTGAATGCCTACAACCAGGTGGAAGGCTATCAAAACATCCTTGCCCTCGGCGATGTATGCATCCAAACCGAAGAAAAATTCCCCAACGGACACCCACAAGTAGCGCAGGTAGCCATTCAGCAAGCAAAAAACCTGGTAAAAAACCTGAAAATCTGGCAAAAAGAAGGCGGACCAGCTCCCCAGCCTTTCCGTTATAAAGACCTGGGCTCCATGGCCACCATCGGCCGCCACCGCGCGGTGGTAGATTTACCGTTCTGGAAATTCCAGGGCGCTTTTGCGTGGTTTGCCTGGTTGTTTGTACACTTGTTTGCCATTCTAGGCGCTAAAAACAAGGTGTTTGTGTTTGTCAACTGGGTGTGGAACTACTTTACGTATGATCAGAGCTTGCGGTTGGTGATACGACCCTGGAAAAAACCAACTTTGGAGGAGAGGGAGTAGAAAAAGGGGGGTTCCGCGGAGGAGCTTGGAGGGACGGAGGTGCGCAGAGAAAAAAAGGGGTTCCAGAGTGGACCCTTTATTTCGACATTCGGTGTTCGGTGTTCTGCTGTTCGATATTTCCCAAGGGAACACCGAATATCGAACACCGAACACCGAATTTCGAAGTGTGGCGTTGGGCTTGAACAGATCAAAAATCTCCGTATATCTCCGTTCCTCTGTGTAACTCCGTGACACTTTTTTATGGGGTGTCACGGAGCGCACCCTTTATTTCGACATTCGGTGTTCGGTGTTCTGCTGTTCGATATTTCCCAAGGGAACACCGAATATCGAACACCGAACACCGAATTTCGAAGTGTTGCGTTGGGCTTGAACAGATCAAAAATCTCCGTATATCTCCGTTCCTCTGTGTAACTCCGTGGCCCCTTTCCTCCGTGTATCTCCGTTCCTCTGTGTAACTCCGTGGCCCCTTTCTCCGTGGCCCCTTTCTCGCGGCAACGGCGAATTGGCCGGTTGCAACTACTTTTTCAAACAGCACGGTGGGCGTTGACAGCAAATCTTCTTATACCAAATTTACAGATATTTTTGACAATACGTCAAACGATGCCCGTTTTATATGGTCTTCCAATCTGCTTTTGGATAATTTGGTTTTGTTGAGAAAAAAATAGAGTAATATTGCAACCGTTATTATCGTCAACGCAGAATGGTTATGAAAAAATACAGATGTATGGTTTGCAATTATGTTTACGACCCTGCAGAAGGTGATCCAGCATCCGGAATTGCTCCCGGAACTGCATTTGAAAACCTTCCGGATGATTTGCTTTGTCCTGACTGTGGTGCTATGAAAGTTGATTTTGAGGCTATGGAGGAATAATAGAATTGAATTGAATGGAATGGAGGTTGGTTTCTTCTGCCGAGAAAGGAGAAGAAACTAAGCTCTATTGTAAAAACTTGGGCGCAAAACCGAATCACCTCAATTAACCTCTTTGCAATTTACGAAACAATTTGTAACAAAAGTACAAAAAAGGTTTGATTGGAGAGGGAAAGCAGCCAAATTTACTTGAATTTCCTGTTTGGCGGTCATTTCCACCTGGTCAAAGAGGTCTCTAATCAATGTTGCATCCTTAGAGACCTTGCTCAAAGCATTGGATACTTAGCATTTTCAATATGATCCTTGCACCTAATTAAAAAAATAACGTATCCTGGCACACTTCGCGCAATATGGTTTTGTTTATAGTATTGGGACTAAGTATTGAGCATTAGCGCACACCATAACCCTGAATGGTGCCTTTGTGCAGGCGCTGATGTGGGCATCTTTTGGCTCATATTTGCCGGATAATGTTGGTCGTCCAATCAATGATCATTAATGCTAAAAGTAAAAGTTTGTATGGTGTTTTGATGTCGTGTTTAATGAAGAAAAAAAATGTTTCCTTTCTTTTAACGAAGTCTGTAAGCAACCATAACAATGCAATAAAAATTGTTATATTGAATGGAACACCTAAAATGTTATAGTCAAAAGAAGATAAAATATTTCCCTTCATGAGTTCAAGTGTTGCTCGTCCCATTCCGCAACCGGGGCAGGATACTCCAGTTGCTAATTTGAAAAAGCAAAGTGTAATGTAATGGTGATCTAAGTAACTATCAAAAGCAACTAAGGCGAAAAACCCACCCACAATTGAAAAAATTGCCAGCAAGGATTTCACCTCATGGTTGTATTTTATATCAAATAGCAATTTGAGCAAACTTTTGATAGTTCAGTTCTTTTGTTCTGCCCATTACGGTAAACCAGTCAACGATTGTCCAGATACCTACACCACCACAAGTTAAAAGCTTTGCTACTCCAAGTCCAGTTTCCCCAAGCATAAACCTGTCAATACCTAATCCGCCTACGAAAAGCGAAACAATTAAAAGTGTCGTGGGGTCTTTGTATTGGATGGATTGAATGATAGGAAGTTTGTTATCATCCAATCTAGAAAGTTGATCCCTTACCAACATTAGTTTATCGGAAGGGAGTTTTTCGCTCATCATCGAAATAAGCATTTCAATTTTGATCTGTTCCATTTTTAAAATTGATTTTAGTTCGTTAAAATTTAGATGACCGCCCCAATTGAAGCAATCTGCTGTTATACGCGGGCTTTAATTATAATGTCTTTTCGCCTTTCAGATTTTTAAGCGTAAATATTACAAATATCAAAGAGGATAATACAAATAGGTATAGACCAATCTGAGGATCAACACTTGACTTAGCATAACCACCGCCAAAATCTGAACTTATGCTACTGCCCGCTTTGGCTCCAAACCACCCAAACATATAAGCAAGGCCATTTAACAAATTAATAGCCCCTGCAATAAAAGCGAACTTGATGTTTTTAAATGCCATATAACCACCGGCAAGCGCAGCCATTAAACCGAAAACACCTAAACCTGTAGCGATACCGGAAATACCACCTGTTGAATAACTCGAGCTGTAACCACCAAAACTTGCTGAAGTTGAAGCCTCTACCCATGGTAGAAAAACACTAAATGCAGATAATCCTGCAGCACCTAATGCGATGTAATTTAATTTTGCCATGATTTTAAATTTTAAATGTTGTTCCTACTCTTTTCGATTTTCGGAATGCTCGCTGTTTTTTAGGGTAGTTTTCTTGCCTCTACTTTTCTGCCTATTAGGTTAGAAATCTCTAATCAATTTTGCATCCTTAAAGATCTTGCTCAAAACATTGGATACTTAGTATATCAAATAAGATCCTTGCAAGTAATACTTAAAACGCTACCTCTATAACTTCCCCAAAGTATAAGTAAGCGAAGCAGTCAACAATTTTTCACTGTGATCATAAATTTGATCAATATTTACGATTTCATAAATTTGTTCTGCTCTGCTTGAATCATAAATTCGGATTTGCTTACGTTTTGAGTTCAGATATAAACGACATATTGTGTTATGGCTCCTGCCATCAATTCGAACTGAAAAATAGTTCTGGTGGTCTTTGTATAAAATCCGATCTGCCGCAATATTCTTTCGGATAATTGCCTTGATGATTAAATATGCATCAATTTCTTCTTGGGTAGTTACAATATTCCCTTCAGACTCGGTTTCTTCGGCTTCGGCGACAGCACCAACCTTTATGATCCGATTGGATATTAATTGGTTAATCACCACGGGCAAAGAGATATTCACCAATTCAGCAAACATAACTCGTACTTTTTCGGTAATACTTCCTCTTCTTTTTTCCAAATAGGCTTTTTCAGCAACGTATTTGATAAAATCTTTTGAGGGGCTGGTCAACTCCGTATAAAGTACTTTTTTAATATCCTTGATATAAGTTAATTTCCTGGCTTTTTCCAAAATTGCCTTTTCATCAAATTTCGATTTGCTAAACATTTCAAGGATTTCAGCCTGCTCATCATTGAAATCGGTGATATTAAATTCAAAAAAAGGTTCTGAATCCATCACATTGTTGTTTTCAATATCGGAATAAAAATAATAAATAATCCCGTTGGTTAAAATACCTAATTTGATCTTATGCAAATGATTAAAGTAGTTACTTAACTGGTACCCATGTTTCGCAACTTTTTCATTAAACTTTTTACATTCAATGATAAAGATTTCCGAACCGTCTTTTTGAATCATATAGTCAACCCGATGATTGGTGGTTCCAGAAAAGGAAGCATGATACTCCGGCACCACATCCGACATTTCTGAGATTTTATAACCCAATAATTCAATCCAGGGATTGATAAACCAAAGTTTGGTTTGTGCTTCATCTGGTTTTAAACCTTCTTTTTGAGATTCGATCCTGGCGCCCAATTGTAACAGGCCTTCTTTTAGTGTCATTTTTTTGAATGTTGTATCGTTAATCACCCTTAATACCCCCAAATCTACACGCACCACGAATCCATGTACACGCCAAAAATAACCAACGGTCAAATCCCCTATTCCAACGGTCAATTCCGCGCTTTAAAACCCCGTTTAGCCGCCGTACCTTTGAACGCATCAACACTTAGCGCATGCGTAAGCCGAACAACCGGTTCTTTTTATACTTCCTGTGGTGGCATTGCATGGGCAACTGCCTGGCGCAACAAGCACCCATCACCCGCTTTACCATCCGCGATGGATTGGTGCAGCAACAGGTGCGTTGTTTCCTGGAAGACCGCCGTGGCTATACCTGGATCGGTACCAGGGCGGGATTGAGCCGCTTTGATGGCCAACAAATACAAAAATTCGGGCCAAAGGAAGGTATGTCCGACCTGCCCATCTATGTAATGGTCGAAGGCACCGATGGGACTATTTGGTATAGAAGCCGGGATCAGGTGATGCGTTTTGATGGTGTCCAGGAAACGCGGCTCGATACGCTTGCACCTGCGTTTTGGATGCAACAAGTCCCGCGTGTGTGGGCCATTCTGAACGGTACCCTGTTGCGCAAATTGCTGGGTCCCCGCTTTCCGGATCTGCAATCCCTGAGCGATGAGGCAATTACTCTTTATGAAGACGATGCCCATACCATGGTGCTCGACCCGATGCTGAAAAAGGCTTGGTATCTTACCCAAACTACTTGTACCCCTGTGCCTTTACCCGCGCATTTCCCCCGGCAAGTGGTGATGGATAAGTCTTTGCAGTAC
>CAIVGO010000263.1 GCA_903905445.1 uncultured Bacteroidota bacterium | reverse complement strand
GCGTTTGGCTGCGGTGAAAAATGAATTGGAACAGGCTTATCGCTCCGATGTTTTACTGCTGCCATTTGATGTGCGCGATCAACACACGGTGCAGGCCGTTATAGATGGATTGCCTGAACAATGGCAGGAAATTGACGTATTGCTCAACAACGCTGGACTGGCTAAAGGGCTTGCGCCGATCCATGAAGGCAACCTCGATCATTGGGAAACCATGATTGATACGAATGTAAAAGGACTATTGTATGTAACCCGCGCCGTCGCGCCCGGCATGGTAAAACGCCGCCACGGCCATATTATCAACATCGGTTCGAGTGCTGGCAAAGAAGTGTATCCAAACGGCGCCGTGTATTGTGCCACGAAGTTTGCGGTAGATGCCCTCACCCGCGCCATGCGCATGGACTTGTACACCCACCAGATACGGGTGAGCCAGGTCAGTCCGGGCCATGTGGAGGAAACCGAATTTGCGATCACCCGGTTTGATGGCGATGCCGAACGCGCCAATATATATGAAGGATTTCAGCCCTTAAAAGCCTCGGATGTTGCCGAAACCATTTATTTTATGGCTACCCGGCCTGCACATGTGAATATTCAGGACGTGTATATGTTCTCCTCCCAGCAGGCGAGCGCGATGCTGGTGGATCGTTCGGGGAGGTAGGTGTAAATATATGCGCGTAATATTTGTACTTTGCGGTAATACTTGTTACGAGTATGCCCTCTAGGTTGTTTAAGCAATTAAAATCTATGAAGATGAAGATCTATACGCTTCTAAGTTTGGGAATCGTCCAACTTATGATTTCTTCTACTGCACTAATTGCCCAAATACCCGCTACAACAGGGCTTCCGGTCAAATGGATGTATATATTCAATGATCCAACTGTTACGCCTTCCAATACATCCGTTTACCCGGAGGATCATTTGGTAGATACAACCCAGGGACAAATACATTTTTTACATAATTCAGGGTTGCTCGAAGGTTCCTTGATTAGTACCCTAGACAAGAACGGTAATGTGGTTAATATTACAGCGAATCGTCTTGATAATACGGGCTACCGATTGGTTGGTACTTCATTGGAGCAAGGAGGGCAACAAGGGCATGTCAGAATGCTGGGGCAGGCCATCTATTCCAGTAATGTGCTTGCAATACCTCCAGCGGGAAGGTTTGCCTTTGGCGATATCAGTAATGGAAGTGCGCAATTTACGGTGCCTGGTGCTCAACAAACGAATGCACTGCGCAGCCTCAATGACAGAGGGCTACCTTATGTGGTGCAATCTAATACCGGCGATTATTTTGAGGTACAGCCTCGCATGACGCAAGATAACCAATACGTTGCATGGATCCGAAAAGCAAGTGGAATCGATGCACTTGGCTTAGACACACTTGGCGCTTTACCCAGACTTATTAGAAATGGACAACTCGTAGGTAGTACATTAGATGAAGGAAGGGTGCGTGGGCTGCTTAAGTTGCCCAATGCACAATATACGTTTCTTTATGCGCAACCGGGAAACTATTTCGACACTGCGGGTGTCGTCGTGCAGTTGGCCTTTTTTGATGAAGCAGGCAATATTTTTAATACCATTGACTTGTCATCGGCAACTGGATATTCATTTTTTCCAGCAATGATTGAGCGAAATGGAAAAATTTATGTGTACGGAACTGTAGCGGACGTATTTTTTCCTTCAGCGGATAAGCCTTTTACGCAGTTGGCTATTTTAGATGAAGATGGCAATTTGACATGGAATGGTAAAATTAGCGATGCACTTGGTAACGATATACCTTTCCAGCAATTGGATGTATTACCGAATGGCGATTTACTCCTTATTGCGCCTTTTATCAACAATGAAGGGAATGCTGGTTTTAAGTTCTATCAATGGGAACCTGGCAGTAGTAGCGCAATATTGCTGAAAGCGCTGGTTTTTGAGGATCCTAAATCAAGGGTAGCCTGCACAAGTCTTTTTTTTGATGCTGCAGGTGATCCAATAGTCATGTTTCAGCTTGATAAATTCAATACGATTCCAATGCCGGGTCAAATCCCCGATGGTAAAGTGTATCAAGCCGCTTTATCTATTTCAGGGCAAAACTTAGACATCGTTCGTACTCAGGCGTATCCTGATAAATTTACGGATGTAGGGCTTTTTCCTAATCCTAGTGATGGTTTGTTATATGTTTCTGGACTGCCAGAAGGCGAATTGTTTAGCTATGATATTTGCAATATACTAGGGCATCGGTTGCTGGTTATTAATGCAGAAAGTGCTAAAAAGCCCCTTCAAATCAGTCAATTACATTCGGGTATTTATTTGCTCTATATTCGTGATCATGTGGGTAATTATCGTACTTTAAAATTTGTCAGGCAATAAACGATTTTCGGTAATGAAAGGTGGGCGTCTTTTTGTAGCCGGAATTTAGGGTTTGCCTAATGTGGGTGGCAACCTAAAAATGCTTGATCTGTAAATGTTCGGCCTACAAATGTTCGGCCTACAAATGCACGACTTCTCCGAAGTCGTGAGCGGGTTCGGTCTTTGTATGTTTTCTACAAATGTTCGACTTCTCCGAAGTCGTGAGCGGGTTCGGACATTGATTCTTTTCTACAAATGTTCGACCTCTAGCGAGGTCGTCGCGTTGCTCAATGATTTATTGATTCGCCCGGTCAGTAAAGGAATGATTTTCGGTAATGAAAGGAGAAGATCTATTTTATATCCGGAATTTAGGGTTTACCTAATGTGGGTGGCCCCATTTTATTGACGGGGCGACTTTTTCAGTCACCCCGTCAATAAAATGGGGATCCAATGTATTTATCCGGAAATGTGCTCGTGGTACTTGTTCCTTTACTGACGGGGTGACCGAAAAAGTCGCCCCGTCAGTAAAGGAACGATTTTCGGTAATGAAACGTGGGCGTCTGTTTTGATGCTCGAATTCAGGATTTGCTTAATGTGGGTGGCAACCTAAAAATGCTTGATCTATCTACAAATGTTCGACTTCTCCGAAGTCGTGAGCGGGTTCGGACATTGATTCTTTTCTACAAATGTTCGACCTCTAGCGAGGTCGTCGCGTTGCCCAATGATTTATTGATTCGCCCCGTCCGTAAAGGAACGATTTTCGGTAATGAAACGTGGGTATCTGTTTTGTAGCCGGAGTTTAGGGTTTGCCTAACGTGGGT
>CAIVGO010000262.1 GCA_903905445.1 uncultured Bacteroidota bacterium | reverse complement strand
TATGAATTGATCCTAAAATGCCTGCAATCGTTCGATGAATTGCAATCGGTAGATTATCGACTTAACCAAATATTGCAAAGCATATCGGTGTTGTACAAACGCGGGTTTTATGATGATTGTAAAATTCAATTGCAAAAAGCGGCCAAAATTGCACGGCGTTACGAAAGTTTTGCCCACCAGATTGAAATCATCCATTGGCAAAAGCAATTGGCTTATACCCGGATGGACGTCGATTTTTTGCACAAACAATTGGCAAAACTGCATTTTGAAGAGGATCGCGCCTTGAAACAACTGCAAAACACCAATTATTACCGAAAAATATTTTTCCAGGTTTACGCGCTGATTAAGCAAGAGGCTTTGCACCGGGGTGAAGATCGCATGGCACGGATGCGCGATTTGGTGCAACAGGCGCACTTTTCCAGTCCCGATATGGCCCATTCGCACAAAGCCCGGGTTTTGTACTACCGCACCCTCAATTTATACCATTATGCCGCCCTGGAATACGATCAATTCTATGAAACAGGCCGAAAACTTATTGATTTACTCGACTCCCAGCCCCATTTTTTGCGCGAAAACCTGTCGGATTACATCGCCGGACTAAGCAATATGATCCTGGCTTGTGGTTTATTGCGTCGATACCAGGAAGTGCAAGGGTATTTGCAAAAAATGCTGGATGTAACGCCCATCACGGAAGATGACCGGCGCAAAAAACATAGGCAGTATTTTAGTGGCATTTTTGCCTTATATACCTTTCAGGGCGAATTTGAAGCAGCACGCAGGGAAATGCTGCGTTGCCAGGAAGAAGCACAGCAATTTAACCCATTAGACTATGAAACAGCCAGTTTTCTAGGTCAATATTGTTATATTTGTTTTGGATGCGACGATTATGATACGGCACTTGACTATTTAAATGCATGGTTCGGACATACGCGCACCGTTGAACGGGAAGACCTCCAAAGCCTGGGGCGCATCCTTTCGCTCATTATTCATTTTGAAATGGGAAATACCGTATTATTGGAATCGTTGCTGCGCGCGACCACCCGTTTTATGCAAAAAAAGAACAGGTTGTACGCCTTGGAACGCCGCTTTATTCAATTCATGGCCGAATTGATCCGCTTGCCGTCGGGTAAACCGCAGCAATCAGCATTTTTAAAAATCAAGGGAGAAATGCAAAATCAGGCGCTTTATCAGGCAGTACAGGCCGTTTCGCAGGTATTTGACCTCGAATCCTGGTTGATTAGCAAAATTGAAGGTCGGCGCTTTGCACTGGTTGTAAAAGCAAAATTTGAACAGGAACAACGTGTAAGACTGGATGCCGACTAAACCAACAATCCTGCAGCAAGCATCCAGTCTACCCTAAATTAACCCCCAAAATTGCCACCTGTTACAGGAGGATTACCCATGTCGTTCACATCCGAACGGGTATCAATGAAGGTCCAACGCGAACGATAGGTGTACCGACGACCTTTTACAATCATGTAGCCCCCTTTTACCTGGTTCAATTGTTCGTGTTCCAGGGTGGTCACAAAACTTTGAACTTTAAGGTCACTCAATGTAAGTTTTTCCTTTGCCATACGAGTCCGATTTTAGTAAGTGATTTGGTTAAAAATATTGTTGGTTAAAGTTACAGAGAGACCGGCCTGTGCGGTTCACCATTTTTTTTCAAAAGTCAGGTTTCTGAGCGCTTGACTTTGCCGAATAATTGGCGGTGTTTATCGATTAATTATTCAAAGATATCGAAAAATAAGGTCAAACTCAAATCCAACCCGCATCAAGGCACCAATAATTTTTTCCCTTATTTGAGGATCGCCTTCATATAGTACTTTCTTTTTATCCACCAATTGCTCCAGTACTTGCAGGTAATCCGCTTCTTCGATGGCATCCAGGGCCGCGTCGATCAGGGCAGGGGCAATATCCCGCATGCGCAGTTCTATGCGAATCCGATTTTTGCCCCAATGATTGATTCGGAATTTTCCACCTGCGTATGCCTGCGCGAAACGCGCATCATCATAAAAGCCGTCGCCCTCCAAAACCTGAAGAATCTGGGCGCCATCCGCTGCGGAGGCGCCCAGTTCTTTCAGCTTTTGCTTTACTTCTTTGGAACATCGATCGCGATAAGCGCAGAAATGCTCCAGTTTGGCAAGTATTTCATCGGCCGTAAGCGGCAACTTGGGGCGCAATGACTTTTTAATCACAGCCAATTCCGCCTTTTAGTTAAGTTTAAACTGCACCGTCACGCCCGAACGGATGGTTGTAATCGGGAAAGACTGTGAGGTTTTAGGTACGGTTTTGCGATAATCGGTAAACATACGCAGGGTTAAACGCTTGTTTATGGCGTATTCCACCGACGGATTGAGCGCAATGGTGCGCGCGCCCCTGGTCGGAATGGCATCGCCCGGAATATCGAGCCGGTGGTTGACGGTAACTTCATCGCGGTAATCAAAATCGCATTTGAAGTTCAAATCATTGCCCTGTGTTGGGCCACCAGCAGGCGCACCCGGCGCACCTGGAGCGCCCGGCGGCGTAACTGCACCTTTTTTCTTTTTCTTCGATTTCGCCTTTTTCGCCGCCGCCGTTGCTTTTTTACCGGTCAGGAACGGAATATTTACATTCTTCACCCGGTATCCAAATCCAAAGGTATAACCCGTTGAGCGCGACTCAGCCAATTGGTAATCGACCAGAGACAAGGCCAGGGTGCGGCTTTTCTTCACATCCAATTTGAACGTCATGTCGTTTTTCAACTTCACATCCACCCCTAACAATGGCTGCATTTGCTCATTGATGACCACTTGCGGAACTTCAAATCGAGCGATATAGTCATAATTCAGGTTGTCAATTTTTACCGGATTCGACTGCTCGTAGAAAATGTCGGTGTTGTAGGTACTCACGGTCAACGTATTCTTATAGCCGTGGGTAATCTGGATGCTGGAGAAAATTTTGTCCAGTTTACCTAATTTCGACAAGCCGTTGTAGTTCAATTTCCAGTTGAGGTCGGGACGGGAATCAAACAGGTTCAAACCCACTTTACCCGGGTCTTTTTCCTTATAAGCCGCTATAAAGGCTGGAATCAAGACTTCCTGCTGTGTACCGCCGTAACCTTTTTTGTACCCTGGGTAATTCGGGTTATCATGCGGATCATCGTTGCCCAGTACTTCTGCCAAACGGTTTGAAACGATGGGTCGATAATCTTCATAGCGCCGGAAAAGGGCGTTGATATCGTTGTTAAACAGCGTTTTCATGCTAAAATACGACACCGAGAAACTACCAAACTCGCGTTGCGCCCGATGCTGAAAATCCGTACTGTCGGGATTGAGTTGGAAATTCTGGTCCTTAAACAACTCGGTATTGTTGCGGGTATATTGTCGATTGGCGTTCAGTTCGATCCTAAAATCAGGGAACGGTTCCAAGGTGACACCTCCATCCATATTCTGTGCATAATTGCGCAACACTTGCTGGTTGAGTTCTGGTCGATAGGTCATCCAGCCATTGGAAGCAGCCTCATCCAGCCATTCGCTTTTAGGTTGTACGCCTGCGACAAATCCCCAACCTGGCGCTTCAAACCCATTGCTTTGGCCCAACAATTTTGAATCGGGCGTAAAACCTGGCACCACGGTGCTGTAGGTTTCGCTGTAGGTAAACCGCGCCTTGCGCACCAGCATCAACGGACGCAGGGCAATACGCTCCAACATAGAAGGCTCCCGATCTTTCTTGTCTTTATCTTTATCCTTGCTGTTTTTGCCTTTGTCCTTGCCTTTGCTATCCTTGCCTTTTCCGTCCTTATCGGCTGCACCAGCAGGGTCTTTACCACCTGGCGTATTGGCTTTCGGATTTGCGCCAGGTTTGCCGCTTGCCGGATCAATGACGCCGCCTGAGTTCACGCCAGCGCCCTGATTGTTTTTGGGGGTGTTGTTGTCGGGCGGGGTCGGGGGCGTTGTGTTCGGATCATTTCGGTCTTTGCTGCCTCCGCCGGCGATCGAGTCATCGTTTCCGCCTGGAGGTACTTTGCCCGCAGCAGGATCTTTGCCGCCTGCAATTGGATTGTTTTTACCACCCGGATCGCGGCCGCCTGGCAAATTACCACCCGATTTGGGGTTTGCGGGGTCTTTTCCACCCTTGCCACCCGGAACGGCCTTTGATTTGCCACCCGCTTTGGCAGGTTTATTTATCTTAGAGAGGTACTTACTCTTGTCGTACAACTTCACAAAATCAAACTCCCCATTAATTTGCCGCACACTGTTGTTCTGAATGACATTCCCCAAACTGCGGGAATTCACCTCGTTTTCATAGTTGGGCGCATCCAGATTTTGAAGTTTGAGTGATTGCGCTGTCCAGGTATAACCGCCCGTGTAAGAAGCTTTCATGCTGATAAAGTCCATGAAAGGAATCGATTTAAACGGTAAGGTGTAATTCAGGCTAAGGTTATGGTTGTAGCTTTTGGGACGCCCGAGTTTCAAAATGTTTTTCCAAATGGAATCCCGCACTGCGCCTTTACTCAACACATTGCCGTCATTATCAAAGCCATAAGGCTCGTCGATGAGGCTACGCGCCGTTGCATCAAAGCTAAAACGCAAGGATTTGGCAATATCCCAGCCCAAATCATAATTGCGCTCCCAGGTAAATCGACGGTTAAAATAAGTATTCAATTTGGGATCTTCTCCCGCAAAACGATAGGTTGTTTCACCGGCAAAACGCTCCAGGTTGGTGCTAAACCCGTACGTATTCGGAATCGGATTGAGGTTAAACTCCGAGATAAACTTGAGGTATTTATCGTTTTTAATCAGTTTTTTAAATGGCGTAAAGGGTTTTAATCCCGTACTATATTGATAATCAATGCCGCCCTTGTACTGATTCAATTTATCGTTCAGAATAAAAGGCGTGTGTTTGGTTGTTTGGTTAAAGGCGTAAGAGAAACTGAAATTAGAAATATCCCAAGGCAAGGACACTTTTTTGCCGGCCTTGCGTTCCTTCCGCACATTGGTAAAGTTGTAACCGCGCACAACAGTAACATCCTGGGCCGAATTTCGGATACTATCGCGCTTTCCGGCATCGGTTTCATTGCGCAATTTGTCGCGCAACTTAATGTCCAAGTCGTACGGATCGAATTCGGGGGTACGGGTTATGCTCGAATATTGCGCGTAAAACGGAATTCTAATCCCCCATTTATCTGGCAAAAACTTGTGTAGTTCGAGGTTGGTGGATGCATCCAACTGCAGTACATCTTCGCGCTGCCGTTGGTTGATTTTTTGTTCAATACTGCCCCAACCCTGGCTGGTAAAACTGCCCGCCAGCGACAAATTACCAATATCGGCCAATTTAACATCCACTTTGGCTTGTGCAGCAACACCGCCTTTTTCGCTGAAACCATTGAGTCGCAACTCATTGAGCCATACTTCGACACAGTGTTGTCGGGACTGATCTTCATCCAGGTTACGCACCCCAACCATCACACCTTTAGCATAACCAAGGTTTGGATTGCCTACGACCCGCACCTTATTATTAGGATGCTCCGGATCGACAATTTCATAGGGCTGATTATTGGGCCATCCTGCTGTTAAATTGCGCTTGGTTTTTACATCAATTAACAGGTCAAGCGGAAAATCAAAGTCATTCACAGGTTTCCAAACCTCTTCTTTATACTCCCGGCTATCGGCATTGCGGTTGCCATTGAGGCCATCTATCTTAGAAGGCACCAATGGAATTTCATATTCGTAATAGTTGTTCACAAAGTCGGAACCAATCCGCATGAATATTTTCAAATCGGAAGAGTCGAGCGGGAAGTTTTGCGGATCCGTCGCCTCCGCATGTACAAACATTTTGAGGCGTTTATATTGTCGAACATCCAGATTTAAAGACTTAAACACGGCTTTTGCATCGCAATAACCCAGGCTGCAAATGCTCATGGAAAGCGCCTGTTCGTTTTGCAACACATCGGGGAAGGCACCTACGGATTGCTCTCGTCGTATCCCATATGGAATGGTATAATTAAACGGTGTTCGGGCCGAATTGGCCTCAATACTCACCGCATTCACATCAAAAGGAATACTGCTTGGCTTGGGGTCGTCACTTTCGCATTTGAGTTGTTGGGTGTAGCGGCGCCATTGGTTGCGGCCCAATTCAAGCGTGGCAAAACGGAAGGTGGTGCGCTCCGTAAAGCCTTTCCAGAACATCCGGATAAAACGGATAGAACGGAAATCCTGGATACCGCCAATTTTCTGCCGTTGCTTGTAATCAAGGGGCATTTTGAAGCGATACCACACGTAATACTGACCATCGCGGTAAAAAACCACGGTATCGGTAATTAATTCACTCAAAACCGGGTCGTTTATAAAATCCAGACCATCCACCACAGCGGTTGTTGTTGGGCTGGTTTGAATGATATTTTGGCCCTTTTTCATTTTGATTGGATACCGGAAATACGCTTCGTTTTCATTCAGCGAATTATCCCGGTTCAAATCCTCTCCATCAGGCAGGTTGGTTGCGGAAGGATTCAGGTTGGCCTGATCATTCACGGGCGAGTTGCCTTGTTGTCTATTAAAACTGCGATAACGCTCCAACACCCCCGGTTTGGTTGCATCAAACTGTTGATCGCGGAAAAATACAAAGTTATCGTTCGAAGGATCTTGGGTAATGGCTGCTTTCGCATTGGGCGAAATATTTGAGGAACTCATGATTTCATTGTACCACGCACTGAAGTAGTTACGCTCCCCTTCGTCGTTCAAACCATCTAAACCCAAATCCTGCAGGGGCCGACGGTCGGGATTGTTATCAAAAGCATTTACGACGGGTGTCAAAACAGGCACCCTGCCCCAGCGGGTATTGGCCAGCGCACTGCCATTGGCTTCTGTTGGAATACCATTTTCAAAATATTGGCGCGAGTCGCGCATAATATCTTCCGAAATCGTTCCCAAATCGAAATACACCGTGCCATCTTTCGAAACCGCGCTGCCATCTTTTTTATCCATGTAAGGGTTAAGTACCCAAAATTCGATAAATTCGATGTTCGCAGCCTCAAAGTCATTGGTATTCAACCCCCGCATAATACCGCCCCAACGTGTTTCGGGTAGGTTCAATTCGCCTTTTTCGGTCAAACCATTCGATATCTTGCTGCCGTTACGGGTATAACCATCCGGACGCTCATAGTTATA
>CAIVGO010000261.1 GCA_903905445.1 uncultured Bacteroidota bacterium | reverse complement strand
TAATCGTGTTGCACGCCTTTTAATTGGTTGTCGTTGGTGAGGTTGCTCAAATTTACGTTCGTGCCAAACACACCCGCTTTTACATTTTTACCAAACATATACATGGGTGCCAGGGTGCCATGGTCGGTGCCGATCGACCCGTTTTCGGCCGCACAACGACCAAATTCGGAGAAGGTGCAGGCAGCAACCAAATCATCTAGTCCAAGCGCTTTGAGGTCATCAAAGAAATACTTCACCGCACCTGCCAAATCAGCCAACAGTTCCGCATGCGTGCCACCTGCCGTTGCATTTTCGTCTACCTGGCCGCTGTGGGTATCGTAACCACCTTGCTGACAAAGGTAAATTTTGGTTTTGCAACCCCCCTTGATCATACGGGCAATGGTTTTTAATTGTGCTGCCAGGTTACTGTCGGGGTAGCTATTGAGCGCATTGCTTCCATTGTTAAACACTTCCGTGATGCGCTGTGCGTAAGAATTGACGCTTTGTTCAACGCCTTGAATATAAGCCAATTCCTGGCCCTGATCCGTATTGGGAATGTTGAGGATTGGTGCGCCGCCAATGGTTTGAATGAGTGAAAAGAAGCCCGCGGGGTCTTGTCCGCTCAAATTAATGACGTTTTGGTGCTCGGTCTCGGTATGAAAACCCAAAGAAGGGTTGGTATCGCCAATTTGAATACCCAGCGGGTCAGGCACATCGGTGGTTGGTGCGCCTTCAATATCGGGATAGAAGGCCTGTAATGCACGGCCCATCCAACCTGAAGGTAAATAATAATTGTCGGGTGTCGTGTCGCCGCCGGTCAACCACAAATCGGTGCCTTTAAAATGCGACTGATTCATATTATCATAACCAGCCCCCTGTATCAGTGCCATCATGCCTTGGTCGTACATTTCCTTAAAGGGTAGCAAAGAAGGGTGCAAGCCTACCTGATCGGCTGCGGGTAAGGTGTTGTCCAGTTTGATGGCCTCGGCTTCTGCAATGCGAATGGTAGGACGCAAATTAGCATAAGCATCGTATTGCGGCAGCGCAATTACATTATTGACACCGTCATTGCCCCCTTTTAATTGGATGAGGATCAAAATTCGATCTTCGATACCATCGCAGGAGGAGAGCATCTTTGCCATTTTAGAATTGGCAAATGGCCGCATATTAAAACCATTGATTACGAATGGCGTAACCCCTGCGGTTGGAAATATCTTGAGAAAATTTCTTCTTTTCATGTTTAGAAAGTTTGATATTCTGGCGAATAGAGGATAGCAGTGATCAGGCGTTCGAGGGCAATTTTTACTTCGGTTTCTACCCCGGTATTGAGGTAGTTTTGCCATTCGTACGTCCAGTCGTCGGGCGGCAAACTATTCAAAAAGGTTTTGGTGTAGAAGTAATCAAATCGATCTGCATCAACGGCTTCTGGCAGCATGTATTCCAGCAATTCTTGTACGAGTACAAACGGATCGGATGGGTCGCTGATGGTATTGCTGGTACGCAACCAGGGGGCTATATTTAGTTTAATACCAATGGGTTGGTTTGGCCCGGTGCCGATTTGTCGGGTTCCAGTAAGTAGCATGGCGGGCAATTTATAGCGGGCAATAATGCTGCTGGAGTTGAACCACTGGCGGCTATAATCCGGACTTTGATAATAAGCCGGGTAGCCTGCTACATCACTCGGGAAAAATATTGGGAAATTCGCCGATCCAAACATGCGTTGCAACACCGCCTGGCTGTAAAATGCATTATAATGGGCGGTTGGCTGGGTTAGTGGATTTGGAATTGGAATATTGAAAAATGTAATGGCCTGCAGGGCAAGTTCCAAGGGCGATTTGATCATACCGCCGATAATTTCATTGGTATTGTCGGAGTCATCTGCATCGTAAAAGTGCTCGCTGGCAAGCAGTTGCGTCAATACGGGTTTGATTTCATAATTATTGGCCAGGAGGGTATTCGCGAGCGGGATGATGACGTCCGTTTCTATTTCAGTACTAATATTGCGGTGTACAAAATAGCGATACAGGCGGCGGCACAGGTTCCGAGCAGTTTCGGGTTGCGCAAATACCATGTTTACAAAAGCGGTGAGTTCTGTATTCATTTCAGCAACGTTTTGTGCGCCGTTAATGATCGTGCCTTGAAAACGGTTGCTAAACTGCTTTTTGGAGGTATCGTGCTGGTTGAAGTTGAATATTCCTTTGGGAATGCCGGTTTCCGGATCGATGATGGTGCGCGCGTTGTTGGCTCGAATCCCTGTAAATACCTTTGCGGCCTGTACAATATCGTCTTCGGTATAGTTGGTGTAGTCTCCGGGCGCTACTTGTTCCCCTTTACCGATGGTAAACAACTCAAAAAACTCTCGGGCGAAGTTTTCGTTCGGGCTGTTTTTCGTGTTTTCATTGTTGTTGAGGTAGCGCAACATGCAGTTGTCGCTGATTATTTTATAGGCCAATTTTTTGAAATTCCCCAAAGCGCCCCAGCGCATCAAGGCCAGGTAATCGTAAAAATTGGTGTTTCCAGATGAGTTGGCGGTCGTAACCATATATTGATGGTAGAAAAACGTCATTTTGTGTCCTATGCCTTGATCGTGCAATGCCTCATCGACCCACCAAGATAAAATATAACGTCGGAGGGCAAAGTCTTCGGCAGGCAAGGGCAAGCCGGTAGGTAAACACCAGGTGGTGGTTTCAACGGTTCCGGTCGTAGACGGATCATCATAAACCGGTTGCTCCAATTGACGGGTTTGCAACGCAAGCAGGCCAGGTAGCGCCTGTGTAGCAGTTTGGTTTGCCAGGAAATCCACTTTAGCTTTCGTAAAATTGAAGCTCGTGCGGCGCAACAAATGTGCGGCCCTGCGGGTTCCCAACACGCCCTGTAATGGGTTGAGTGATGCCATTGTTCTATAGATTAGTGAATAGATACCGGGTTGGACGGACATAAACTAAATAGGTTTAAATGTATCGTTAATGATTTCTAAATTTTTTCAATAAAAAAAGCGCCGCCGGTTCAGCTTACGCGTCCCCGGCGACTATCCCCTAAAAAACCATATGAAAGATATATGCTTGTTGCATTTCTATATGTTGGAAAACGCCGCCGGTTCAGATTACTCTTCCCCGGCGACTATCCCCAAAAAACCATATGAAAACGATATGCTTATCGCAATGAGCGGCATCCTTTGAGTGTTGAAAAATGTCGCCAGTTCAGCTTGCGCCCTGCTGGCGACGTAACTACGAAAACCTATATATGTTGATCATGCTTCGCTTCTTGATCCTGTTGTAGACAGCCTCAAAAAAGATGTTCTTTAATACCCATAATCCCCGCCGCCGCCTTGTACGGCACCTTCTCCACCGCGTTTCATCTTTTTCAGCAAGGAAAAATCGGGTTTGCCAAAGCGTAACATCACCCCAAGTTGCACGTATCGGCTCTCTCTACGGCGTACCTGGTCTTGAGAAAAATATGCCGTTTCTGTGGTACTGCCCATGCGTTTGGTATTAAACATATCACTAACGGATAATGACACGCTGCCCATATTGCTAAATTCATACCGCAAGGCCGCATCGCTAAAATAATTGCGTTTCTGTCGGCCTTGGGTTAAAATACGCGGACCCTCATATTGGCCCGAAACCTGCAAGGTCCAGCGGTTGGCAAACTTATAATCCAGGTTTATTTTGCCGGTCCAGTTCCAGCCAGCCCGTTCCAGCCCTGCGGCCTGGATGCTTTGATAGTACACATTGGCATTGGCGGTCGCAGTGAATCCTTTCAATAAGGTGTACTTCAAGGTTTGTTCAAATCCTGCCGATTGACTGTTTGAGCCATTGATGAAGGTTGTAAGCAAGGCCGTACTACCATCCTCGGCTGGTTGGGTCAATTCTGTAATCGGTTGTTCAATATATTTGCCGTAGGCTGTAAACAAATAGGACCCCTTGTTAACGGTTTTAGAAATATTCCATTCGGCGGTATTTACAAATTCGGGCTGTAAATTGGGGTTGCCTGTGCGGTAACTCTGGTTGTCAATCACCATCACAAAGGGCATCATTTGGAAAAAGTTGGGGCGGCTGAGTTTTCTGCTAAAATTCAATTGCATCTCCGAACTTGCTGAAAGCGAACGACTTAAATACAGTGCAGGAAACAGGGCCTTTTGTAAATTTTGTAAATTTTGCGGGTATTGATAACTAAATGTACTATCCGTGCCTTCCACACCGCCTTTGAAATAGGAGTGCTCAAAGCGCAAACCCGCCTGATAACGCCATTTACTGCCCAGGGTATGATTGTAATTGGCATAGAGCGCATTGATCCATTCGGTATAATCATAATGGGTGGACAAATAATCACTTTTTGTCCAAATTTCTGTGCTGCCGTTATATAGGAGTGCATCATTGTCGTTTTCACTATTGCGCCATTGGCTCTTTGCGCCTAGTTCTAATTTGCCTGCGTTTGAAAGCGGCAGGGTCAAATCCGTTTGAAAAATACCCAATTTCCCTTTGCTGCTCCCGTCGTTTATTTGTTGCGCCGGGTTCACAATTTGTGCTTGACCATTTGCATCCCAGCTGCTGTTGGCAAGGTTCAAGTCCATATTACCCTTGTTGATGCCGTATTGAACGCTGGTGCTCCAAACTTGGTCAGGCTTCGGAAAAGTGTGTCGAAAACCCAGCTCAGTTGTTGAAAACCCGAACTGATTTTCGCCCTTTGAACTGCGCGCGCCGGTACTTAACACTGCGCCATCACCCGATTTAAAACTAAAACTTTGTGGATCATCGGTTTTGAAACGGCCGTCTACAAACATTTGGGAAAGCGTCAGGGAGTTTCGATTATTCAGTTGATAATCCAATCCCAAACGCCCAAACTGGAAGCGGTTTTGCATGGTATTGGTGTTATCTTGCTGATAAATGGAGGAAATCGCGCCTGTTTCGGCATAATTTACCCGATCCGTGTATCCATTATTGATATTCCGGGCCTGGTTTAGATTATAGGAAAGCGACAAATTGAAACGCCCTTCTTTGATATTCAGGTTGGTCATCGCATTGTACCGGTTGTTGGTTCCGATGCCCAGATTGGCCATGCCATTGATGCCGGGTTTGGTGTTTTTTTTCATGACCAGGTTGACGATGCCATTGGTCGCGTTGGCATCATATTTCGCGGAGGCGTTTGAAAGCACTTCTACCCGTTCAATTTCTGCAGCCGGTATCTGGTTGAGGCTCAAATTGGTCGGTTTGCCATCCACAAATACCTGTACGGTGCCGCCCCGCAACTGCGCATTGCCATCGTTGTCCACTTGAAGGGTTGGAACGTTTTTGAGTGCGTCCACCGCAGTACCATTTTGGGCGGCAATGTCTTTTTCTACGTTGAAAATTTTTCGGTCGATGCCCAATTGAACCTGGTCTTTGGTGGCCCGAATATTTACCTCATCCAATACTTTATCTGCTACATCCAGATACAAGTTGCCCATATCCAATTCGGCTTGCATCGGACTAATACGCACATTGCGATACATCGGGGTATGGCCGAGATACAGGATTTTTAATTTAAAACTGCCAATTGGAAGGTTTTCCAGGCTAAACTCACCGTTTTCCCGGGTAAACTGACCCGTGATGGCCGAGTCGCTGCCAGGCGTAAGCAGGGTAACGGATGCATAAGCAATGGGTGTTTTTTCGGACGCCTCCAAAACTTTCCCGTACACATGCCCGATTTGCAAACCGGCTGCTCCCCCGGAAGGCATTCCCCCCGGGAATTGAGCCTGCACGGACAAACTCAAACAAAGCAGACCAAATATAACAAGGATTTTACTATTCATTTTTTAGTTGTTTATTTTACTCAGACTAAATTTTCTCCAGAAAGAAACGTCTTCAAACATTTTTTCAAAGTCTCCACCACCAGGCGGCATTCCACCACCGGGGCCGCCGCCAAATCCGCCATCTGGTGGCCCTCCACCGGGCGGCATGCCACCAGATGGTCTACCGCCACCGCCTGGCATGGTCATCGCTTCCAAAAAGAAACCGACCCCAATGTTGGCGTTAGATGCCGGTTGCCAGTTGAGCAACGAAAACGGAATGGCATATTCCAGGGTAAGTACGTTTCGATCGTCGATATCTGCTGCGGCTTGTATGCCAAGGCTAGCGTAATAATCCATCGGAAATTCGGGTATGTTTTTTAATCCAATGGCGCTCAGCGATTTTTTACTGGACCGAAAACGCGCGGTCATTATTTTGGCATCAGGTCGCTCGCCCGGTTGCATATTTTCATTTGGTTTAAGATCCTGTGCAGGAATCGGGAATCGAATGCCTTGTGCTTCCAGGGTATTTCCAGTCGAATCGAGCCAAATAAGCAGCCCATTGCGCATGATCTTGATGGTATTGTTGCGATCATTTGTTGTTACACACAAATACAGGAATTGCGCATCGTTGGCAAGCGCATAATTGAAGTCTTTATCTTGGTGAAAATTGGTCCATTCTCCAGGTTTTCCATCCACAACTGGAGAAAGCCAGCTGCTTTGAAGGGCAGTGCTTTTGTGCGAACAACTTGCGAAGATCAAAAAGATGCTCGGGAAAAGAATATGATAAATGCGTTGCGTAGCCATGTAAATTGATTTGTTGCAACAAATGTATAGGCCGAAAAAATAACACGCAGCATGTATAGGTGAAGGGGAAAAATATGAAGGTAAACAGGATAATTTGTAAAAATAAGTACCCGAATCAGCCTGCTTGCATTCTAGTTTTTAGTAAAATATAAACTTAAAATCCGGTTAATTGGGGCAAATACTTTAAGGAAAACTGGCCTTAAATCCGCACGTTCGTAATGGCATCCAACAACCCAAATACCCGCAACAGCCAAAT
>CAIVGO010000260.1 GCA_903905445.1 uncultured Bacteroidota bacterium | reverse complement strand
TTTGCCAATTTACCGGCCCTTTCCAGTCGGCAGTACCAATCCGTCCTATATTTATTGGTATGGGTCATGTTGTTGTTGAGTATTGGGGTGGGTATTAATTTTATCCTGCATTACGACACGATCATTGCCGATTTGATTCATGGTCGTCCGGTGCCAGTGCCGCGCAACCACATTCGCTTCAATCTTTTATTAGTCACAGCGATTTTATCGGGTGGTTGGTTGTGGAAACGCGGTTTTTATTGGCGGTATCCTTGGGAGCGCACGGTATTGGCTCTTACGGTGCTTTCCTTGTTTGTCATGATTCATTTGTTGAGTGTACGCAGCGGGTTGGCGGCATTGTACATTGCTTTGTTTTACACCATTGCCTTGGGGATTGTGTCGGCAGGAAACCGGCGTTTGAGTATACTGGCCCTGGTGGTGTTGTTGGCGGCACCCGTGATTGCGTACCAAACCATGCCCAGTTTGCAACAGCGCATCGGTTATATGCGGTACGACTGGGAAAAATATCGGCAAAACCAAGGCGGCACTTATTCGGACGCACAGCGATGGGTATCGCTCGAAATTGGGATTCGTTTGTGGTTGCGTGACCCGCTTTTGGGTATTGGGGCCGGTGATTTGCCGATTGAGGTGCAAATGATGGCCAACGACCAATATCCGAGTTATTCTTTAGATCCGCGATTGCCCCACAATCAGTTTATCTATATCCTTTGCGGCACGGGCTTGTTGGGTTTGTGCCTGAGTTTGATCGCCTTGTTTGCGCCGCTCACGGTGCGTGCGGCGCGTCGATTTTATTTGTTTGCGGTCTTCCAGATCATGATGTTTGTTTCATTTTTGGTAGAATATACCCTCGAAACGGCCATTGGTGTTGCTTTTTACCTGTTTTTTACCCTCTGGTTCATGCAGTTGGGCCAAGTCTTAGCTGCGGAAAAAACGGCCAAATCTTCTTAACTTCCTAAAATACCAGGCATGCAAGCCAAAAAATCGTACGGACAGCATTTTCTTAAAGATGACCATATAGCGCTGCGCATTGCCGACAGTTTGCAACGCACCGGCGAATCTGGTCGGGTGTTGGAGGTAGGCCCAGGGATGGGTATGTTGACCAAACATTTATTGGCGCATACCGATTATGAAACCTATGCGGTGGAGGCCGACCGTGACATGGTGGACTATTTGCAAAAAAACTACCCCGCGCTCACCCCGCGTTTAATTTTGAAGGATTTCCTGGATTTTGATCCGACTACCGTTTTTGGGCAAGATCCTTTTAGTTTGATTGGTAACTTCCCGTATAATATATCGACGCAGATTTTGTTTAAAATGCTCGATTACCGCGGCTTGATCCCCGAAATGGTTGGGATGTTTCAAAAAGAGGTGGCCGATCGGGTTGTTTCGAAAGAAGGGGGGAAGGTGTATGGCATCACCAGTGTATTGATGCAGGCATTTTACAAAGTAGAGTACTTGTTTTCGGTAGCGCCCGGTTCGTTCAATCCGCCGCCCAAGGTACAATCGGCGGTAATCCGTTTAACCCGGAAAGATAATTTTGAATTGGGCTGTGACGAAGCGGTGTTTCGGCGGGTGGTAAAAACGGCGTTTAACCAGCGCAGAAAAATGTTGCGCAATACCCTCAAGCCATTTATAGCCCAGGAAGTACTGATGAGCGATCCATTTTATGAAAAAAGGCCGGAAACCCTGGGCTGGGAAGAATATGTACGGTTGGCCAATTTGATCAAGCCGATATGAACAAAGCGCAGCCTACTTATTTCGATTTGGTGTATGCGGTGGTAAAAGCGGTACCCAAGGGGCGTATCACCACATATGGTGCCATTGCCGATTTTTTAGCCTTGGGCGCTTCCCGGATGGTCGGTTGGGCGCTCAATCATTCGTTTGCGCAGGACGGAGTGCCTGCGCATCGGGTAGTAAATCGGAAGGGTGAACTGAGTGGACGGCACCATTTTCCCACACCAACGCTGATGCAGGAATTATTAGAGGCTGAAGGCGTTGAAATAAAAGAAGATAAAGTGGTGCAGTTTAAATCCCTGTTTTGGCACCCGGTAGAAGATCTGGGTGAAGACTGGGAGTATAAAGATTAGTCCTAAAAAAACTACCAGGACATTTCGTCGTCGTCTTTGCGGAACGGCGATTTTTTGTCGTCGGTTTCATCGGTTTCGTCCGTTTCTTCTGCTTGTGCATTGCGCACTTCGCGTACTTCACGGTCTGCTGGTTCGTCATTCCCGCCGTCTTCGTCTTCGTCGAAGTCTTTGTTTTGCGCTTCCCATTCTGCTTGGCGACGATCGAATTCTTCGTAATCGAAGTCGGGCATCAGATCCGTTTTAACGTGGTTTACTACTTCTGTCAAGGAAGCAACAAAGCGGTTAAAATCTTCTTTGTAGAGGAAAATTTTGTGTCTTTTGTAGCCAAAGCCATCTTCACGACGGGTACTTTCCGTAATGGTGATGAAAAAGTCGCTACCTTTTGTTTTGCGTACATCAAAGAAGTACGTACGGCGTTTGCCGGCACGCACCCGTTTGGAAAATACACTTTCTTCCGGTTCCCGATCACTGCGTTCGCCCCGTTCGCGCGAATCACTGCGCTCGCGGAATCCACCTCTGTCGCGGTTAAAGCCGCCTCGGTCGCCGCCTCTGTCGCCACCACGATCGCGGAACTCACCGCCACCCCGCTCACGATTGAAGCCACCCCGATCGCCACCCCGGTCCCGATTGTCGTTCGTACGATCGCGATCCCGAAAATTCCCATCTCTCCGTTTAAAATTCCCGTATTCCACCTTTCAAAATTGTTTTGTGAAAATATAAAAGTTGAATAATTGCCAGCTAAGGTAGATTTTCCTTTTAAACAAGTGCAACGTTTTGGTATAAAATCTATTGCATATACACTACTTTCCCAGCAATAATGGTTTTGAGTACTTTAGTTGACCGTATTTCTGTTGGCGGGCAGGTTAGGAGGTTGTTTGAGAGCACCACCAGATCGGCCAATTTGCCTGGGGCCAACACCCCTTTTTCCTGTTCTTCAAAGGCCGCAAAGGCATTCCAGGTAGTGTACGAACGCAAGGCTTCAGCGCGTTGCAGGGCCTGTTCCGGGAAAAATTCCAGTCCAGAATCCACCCTTTTGCGGCTTACACTGGCATACAAACAGGCAAATGGGTCAATTTCTTCTACGGGCGTATCGGTGCCGTTGGCCATGCGCGCGCCCGCATCGAGCAGGCGCCTCCACGCGTATGCGCCCGTACGTGCCCGCTCCAGCCCAAGGCGTTTTGCTACAAAAGGCGCATCACTGGTACAATGGATGGCCTGCATGGAGGCAATAACGCCGAGCTGCCCAAAGCGCGGAATATCCTGCAAATCAATATGTTGTGCGTGCTCTACCCGCCAGCGTAACGCGCCGCGTGTGGCGCCATAAGGGGCTTTCCCTTCGGGGGTTTGGGGTAAAAAGGCATCAAAAACATTCAACACTTCCCGGTTGGCACGGTCGCCGATGGCATGTACGCAAAACTGCAATTGATGCTGGCGGCATTGTTCGGCGAGGGCACGGATGGTGTCGATGGGCGTTGTATTTTGGCCGTAAGCACCTGGTTTGTCGGTATAGGGCGCCAACAGCCAGGCACCATAAGAGCCCAGGGCCCCGTCAAAATAGGCTTTTATGGCGCGGGCTGTGAAAAAGCCATTTCCGATGCCAATTTGTGGGAAGTTACGCAATTTATCAAAATCGCTGGCATGGGGTTGGGCAATCATGGCCCAGAGCCGAACGCCCAATTTACCGTTTTCGGCAAGGCGTTTGTATTGTGCGAGTTCCCAAAAATCGCTGCCTGCATCTTGAAACGAGGTAATACCCTGTTGCAGGCAATGTTGGGTGGCCAATTCGACGGTTTTTTCGAAAGCGGCTATTTTTTCAGTTTCCGGGCGTTTGTTTTTCCAGGCGGTGTAGGGCTGTTCGATCAGATCCATCGCATTTTCCTCCAGTACACCCGTAAGACGACCTGTCGCATCGCGTACAATATGGCCGCCCAGGGGGTCAGGTGTTTCGCTGCTGATGCCCGCTAAGGCCAAGGCTTTTGCATTTGCAATCAGGGCATGTCCACTGGCGTGGTATAAAATAACCGGATGTTCGGTCGAAACTGCACTTAATGCATCGTGGAAAGGGTAACCCTGCACCGTTAGGCCGGGCGATTCGGTCCATTTTTCCTGATGCCAGCCGCGGCCTTCGATCCAAGTTTCCGGGGGCGTAATTTTAGCCTTTTCTGCTACCTGCGCAACCACTTCACGCCAACTTTGGGTGTGTAAAAGATTGATATTCTGCAAACTGCGGCCCAGGCTGGAAAAATGGCCGTGTCCTTCGATGAGGCCTGGCATGACAAAAGCGCCGTTTAAATCGATCCGCTCGGTGCTGGTGTTGGCCAGTTTTTGGATTTCGGCATCGGAACCAAGTGCAAGAATGCGATCCTGTGCGATGGCGATGGCGCTGTAAGCTTGTTGGCTCGAATCGGCGGTAAAAAATACGCCATTATACAGGATAAGCGTGGCCTTGGGTGCTGCTGTTGGTGTACATGCGTTGCACAACAACAAGAGAATCAGGCTGGTAGGGAACAGTAATTTAAGCATAAGCAGGTTCTACTTCTGTTAAACCGTGCCATAATTGCGGGTGCGCCACACCGACATAAAGAGTCGAACGGCCAGCACGGGCGCTGCAAAAATGCTGCCTGCGCCGAAAAAGAGCATTTCTACCCACAAATAGGACTCGATCGACTTTTTTTGCGCGGCGGGTAAATGGCCCGTTAAAGGATCCCAGGTATAGTTTTCGATGGATACCATGAAGTTGTGCAGGTTATCAACCAGCATAAACACCAGGGGAAACATGGCAAGCATGATCACAATTTTGAATACCTGCCTTTTGGCAATCAAGGTATGTTTAAGCAGGAAAGTGTAACGCGTC
>CAIVGO010000259.1 GCA_903905445.1 uncultured Bacteroidota bacterium | reverse complement strand
GTGTAAACTTCATTCGGACAAACAAACACCTCCAACGCATTGCTCAATACGGGCAACGCACCCACCGAAACCGTCACCAGCGAATCGCAGCCGTGGATCGTTTGCAACACAAAATCCTGGGTACTGCCCGCCGCAATATCGACGCCTTGATAATTGTAAAAACCACCCGCACATACTTGCGCCGCAACGCTACTGCCGGCATTCGGGTAGGCTTTTATCGAAAGCGTAACCACCGAGTCACAACCATTTGCCGCTTTCAGGGTAAAATCTTGCGTTTGGCCTGCCTGCAAATTGGTGCCCTGATACGTGTAAACTTCATTCGCACAAACAAACACCTCCAACGCATTGCTCAATACGGGCAACGCCGCAACCGAAACCGTCACGAGTGAATCACAACCAAATTGGGTTTTCAAATTAAAGGTTTGACTACTGCCCGGCGCGAGGTTGCTGCCTTGGTAGGGATAGGTTTCGTTGGCACAAACTTGTACGCTAAAACCGGAAGCAGTGGGCGCACAGATTACCGGCTGAATCAACAACCCTACTTGTTCCACATCATCACAGCCATATAAGTTGGCCGCATCCTGACCAATGATGATTTTCCAGCCCGCGGGCAAGTTGGCCTGTTGTAAAGCCACCGTGTAATCGATAGACAAAACATCCTGGAAAGCAAAACTGCCACTGGCCGCAGAACTTGTGGTACCAACCAGCACTGCGGTAGGATCAAGCAAATCGATCGGAATATTTTGAACCAGGGTATCGCCTGCATCAATAACCCCGTTGGTATTTACGTCCGACCAAACCTTACCATATATATTGCCTTTACCGGTGTAAAGGGTCAGGTTGAGGGGCTCACTTTCCGCTGTACAACCATTTATATCCACCATCGCTACATGGTAACTACCGCTTTGTGTGGCGACTAAATTGGGGGTAACCGCACCACTAAGGGCCGTTCCCTCCAAAAACCATTGCCAACTTACAATTTCTGGCAAAGGGGGCACACACAAGGTATCCGGGTCGCAACGCACATGACAACCGCCCGGAATCGCGCCTATATTGGGGCCCGGGAAAATGGTTACGGTTGGACTTTGCCCGATGCAACCATATTCATTCACGACCCTTACAAAATAAAGTCCGGCATCTTCCGTGATAAAAGAAGTCCCCACCGCACCATTGTTCCATAAATATTGCCATTGCGGATCCAAGGGGCCCGTATAAGAAATGGTTGTGGGCGTGCGCGCGCAGGTTTGGTCGCTCGCAACACTCAAATTACCCGGTTTATCGTGTATCGTAACAAAAAACGGCGGGGTTACCGACTTACACCCCGTACCCGGATTGGTAATCGTAACGGAATAGGTGTAACTACCCGGAGACAACAGGTTGTTGCGAATATCGGTAAACAGCAGTTCATCGTCGGTAGTCGTACTGCCACTCCATTGGTAATTGAAACTGCCATTATCAGATACAATCATGTGCACATTTTCGCCTTCACACAACTCCAGCGCTGATTTTACGATACCCGAAATTTGACCTAAATTATTGTACAAATAGGCATTAATCGTACCGTCGGGCACAGGATTTACCTGTACTTCTTTGTTGGGTGTTACGTACACACAACCATTGGCGTCGGTAAGGGTCACTTTATAAACACCTTCATCGGTAATGTTGAGGGTAGCGCCGGTGGTGCCGTTCGACCACAAATACTGCACACCCGTTCCCGGAGCCGTAAGCACAATACTCTGTCCCTCACATATTTGGGATAATCCCCCTGGAAGAATGACGCCTGAAAGGTTATTTGGGGTAATTATGACCGATTGTGTACCTGTATTGATGCATCCTGCAACATTCTGCAAAGTAGCCGTAGCGGTGTAGGTGTTGGCGGTATTGTAACTATGGTACACCTGCGCGCCATCCACTGTATTTAAATTACCACTGCCCGGATCGCCAAAATCCCAGGTAATTTTTATCAAATCTGTTTTTGGAACGATACTCAAGGGCGTAGCATTCCCGGCACATACCGGCACAATCGGGTTAAAAATAACCGCCGGTTTCTCCGGAATCGTAATTTTTCTGGTAACGGACGCCGTACACCCGCTGTTGGCGGTAACCGTCAGCCCCACCGTATAACTGCCTGGGTTCGAAAAAGCAAATTTGGGTTCGCGCAAACTGGAAGCATTGCCTGCCCCCAAATTC
>CAIVGO010000258.1 GCA_903905445.1 uncultured Bacteroidota bacterium | reverse complement strand
CGGAGTGTTGTTACCAAGATAACGTTCCGCTGGAACGGGTTGTTGTTACCAAGATATCGTTCCGCTGGAACGGGCTGTTGTTACCAAGATACCGTTCCGCTGGAACGGATTGTTGTTACCAAGATATCGTTCCGCTGGAACGTGCTGTTGTTACCAAGATACCGTTCCGCTGGAACGGATTGTTGTTACCAAGATATCGTTCCGCTGGAACGGATTGTTGTTACCAAGATATCGTCCTGCGAGGACGGGTCGGGATGTTTATGCGTTCCCCAAAAAACGCTATAAATATACTGAAATGTCCCACAAATGCCGCGTTCCCATAGGAACGCCATCTATGTAGCAAAAAAAGACGCAATGATCCATTCCCCCGCGTTCCCATAGGAACGCCATCTATGTAACGGCAATAATCCATTCCCCCGCGTTCCATTAGGAACGCCATCTATGTAGCAGCAATGATCCATTCCCGCGCGTTCCATTAGGAACGCCATCTATGTAACGGCAATCAACCATCCCCGCGCGTTCCCATAGGAACGCCATCTATGTAACGCCATCTATGTAACGCCATCCAGGTGACATCCCCGTGTTTAATTTGTCTCGCCGTCTTCTGCCCACCATCCAATCATTTTTTTATAAAAATTGTCCACAAACACCACACTCCACAACCGATTCATTGCGCACCCAACATTGCAAACAAAACCATTCAATAAGAAGGCATTAAGTATAATAACATAGTGCATTTTTTTAAAGTGAACCCGTCTGTAAAAACTGTACCTACAAGTTACCAACATCTTCATGCGCTTTGTGGATATTTTATGATCATTGTAAATCAATGATTTATGTATTTTATTCACATTGTGTGGAAAACTTCCGCTTGGACAACGACAATTTCCCTTAATTTTGTCACTCCAACAGCAGGAAATATCTGCGATCCCGGTTTTGGATCTCCCTTTTTTTTATTCCGAAAAGTATGCCTTCTTCCTTTGCCTGTATGTACAGGGATAGGAACATAGTTTTGTCGGTGTTTGCAAGGTAAAATAAAGGGTTTTTACAGTTAAAATAATCAATTCAAAATAATAGTCACACAATCACAATGGCACCATCATCGCTTGCACCCGAACGTATTCTGGCCGAAAATCCGGACCGTTTTGTGCTATTTCCAATTAAGTACGATACCATCTGGGAATGGTATAAAAAATCAGTAGCCTCTTTCTGGACCGCCGAAGAAGTGGATCTTACCCAGGATATGACGGATTGGGATGTTAAACTGACCGATTCTGAACGGCATTTTATCAAACATGTACTAGCATTTTTCGCAGCATCCGACGGCATCGTAAATGAAAACCTGGTGCTCAATTTTATGCGCGAGGTGCAAATTCCGGAAGCGCGCTGCTTTTATGGCTTTCAGGTTGCCATCGAAAATATTCACTCGGAGATGTACTCCCTGCTGATCGACACCTATATAAAGGATCCCAAAGAAAAAGACCATTTGTTCAATGCCTTGCGCACCCTCGATTGTGTTTCCAAAAAAGGAAACTGGGCTTTGCGCTGGATCGACAATGCACCCACCTTTGCGCACCGCCTCATCGCGTTCGCTGCGGTAGAGGGTATTTTCTTCTCGGGTTCGTTTTGTGCCATTTTCTGGTTGAAAAAACGTGGTTTGATGCCAGGCCTAACCTTCTCCAACGAGTTAATCAGCCGCGATGAAGGCATGCACTGCGATTTTGCTTGCTTGCTTTACTCCATGCTCGACAACAAACTCGACCCAAAAGAAGTAGAGGCCATCATTACCGAGGCGGTTTCCTTTGAAAAAGAGTTTGTAACCGACGCTTTGCCGGTTTCGCTGATCGGTATGAATGCAGAATTGATGACCCAATACATTGAATTCGTAGCAGATCGATTGTTGAGTCAACTGGGCAATGATAAAGTATATGGCACCGCCAATCCATTCTCTTGGATGGACATGATTTCAATACAAGGCAAAACCAATTTCTTCGAAAAACGGGTGGGCGATTACCAGAAAGCAGGGGTAATGACCAAACGCGAAGAACAAGCCTTTACGACCGACGCAGATTTTTAAATGACTTCATCCCCGTACCTGTTTTGTTGTAGATACACCCATCTCAACAATACATTTACGGGGATGAATCTACGCCGGGCGCAGCGTGTAAAAAGTGCTCAAAAAAACGATGTTAGGTTATCCACATTTTTGTTGATACTTATCATTGTTATTGGATGCTGAAAATCAATAACTTGGGAAAGTTATTAACACTGTGTGGATAAAATATTTTTCATTCAGTTTAAAAACCCTTACTTTCGTGTTGCTTAACGTAATAGGAAAGAGAAGTCGAAGTTCCCTCCATATTATCACAGTTCACATCCTGGTTTCCAACATCGCCTGACAGGCAAGTCCTGTTGATGGCGCTCGCTGTCTGAAGTCGTTTCGCACACGATTTCGGCAGACAGGAAACCGACACCCTTTGTGAAATGTGCCTGGAGTAAATCACATACTATTAAGAAAACCGAATAAAAACATTTCTGTCATGATGCAAGTAATCAAACGTTCCGGTCGAACCGAAGAAGTTTCTTTCGACAAAATCACGGCCCGGATTCGCAAAATGTCCTACGGCCTCGATACCAACTATGTGAATATCATAGAGGTGTCTAAAAAGGTCATTATGGGACTGTACGATGGCGTAAGTACCATCGAACTCGACAACCTGGCTGCTGAAACAGCCGCTACCATGGCTACCGTTCACCCCGATTATGCCCTGCTCGCTGCCCGTATTGCCGTGAGTAACCTCCACAAGGAAACCGATAAGTCGTTTCACAAGGTCATCAACGACCTTTTTCACTATATCGACCCAAAAACGGGCGAACAGGCGGGCTTGATCAGCGCCGAAATCCATAAAATTGTACAAAAACACAAGGAACGCCTTGATAGCGCGATCATTTTCGACCGCGATTTTGAGTTCGATTACTTCGGATTCAAAACCCTCGAGCGTTCGTACCTCATGCGCATGAATGGCCGCGTGGTGGAGCGCCCCCAACACCTGTTTATGCGGGTTGCAGTGGGTATTCACGGCGAAAACATTGATGCGGCAATCGAAACGTACAACTTGATGTCGGAGCGCTGGTTTATCCACGCCACACCAACTTTGTTCAACGCTTCTACGCCAAAACCGCAGTTGTCGTCTTGCTTCCTGCTTTCAATGACCGACGATAGCATCAAAGGCATTTTTGAAACACTTTCCCGTTGTGCGCTCATTTCTCAAAGCGCGGGCGGTATCGGTTTAAGCATCCATAACATTCGCGCTACGGGTTCTTACATCAAAGGCACCGGCGGTACTTCTAATGGTATTATTCCGATGTTGCGCGTGTTCAACGATGCTGCGCGGTATGTCGATCAGGGTGGTGGCAAGCGCAAAGGGGCTTTTGCTGTGTATTTGGAGCCTTGGCATGCTGATATTTATGAATTCCTGGAACTGAAAAAGAACCACGGTAAGGAAGAAATGCGCGCCCGCGATTTGTTTTACGCGATGTGGATTTCCGATCTCTTCATGGAGCGCGTAAAAGACGATGCCGATTGGTCTTTGTTCGATCCAAATGAAGCACAAGGTTTGTTTGACGTGTACGGCGGCGAATTTGAGGCCCTGTACCACCAATACGAAAAAGAAGGTCGCCAGCGTAAAGTGGTGAAAGCCCGCGACTTATGGAACAATATCCTGGAAAGCCAGATTGAAACAGGCACACCTTATATCTTGTACAAAGACGCAGCCAACAAAAAGAGCAACCAGAAGAACCTCGGTACCATTCGTTCGAGCAACCTCTGCACCGAAATTATGGAGTACACCGCGCCCGATGAAGTGGCGGTGTGCAACCTGGCCTCTTTGGCTTTGCCTAAATTTGTAGAAAACGGCACGTTCAACTTCGATAAACTGTATGAAATCGCCCAGGTCGCTACCCGCAACCTCAACAAGGTGATCGATATTAACTACTATCCGATTCCAGAGGCAGCGAAGTCTAACTTCCGCCACCGTCCGATCGGTTTGGGCGTACAAGGTTTGGCCGATGTGTTCATTTTGATGCGTTACGCGTTCGACAGCCCGGAAGCAAAACAATTGAACCGCGATATTTTCGAAACCATCTATTTCGCGGCGGTGACCGAAAGTTGCAACCTGGCTGAGCAGTTTGGTGCGTACGAATCTTTCCCGGGTTCTCCCATGAGCAAAGGTCAGTTCCAGTTCGATATGTGGGGTGAAACACCTTCCAAACGTTGGGATTGGGAATCGCTGCGCAAACGCGTGATGAAAACCGGTGTGCGCAACTCTTTGTTGGTAGCGCCGATGCCAACCGCTTCTACCAGCCAGATTTTGGGCAATAACGAGTGTTTTGAGCCCTATACCTCCAATTTGTACACCCGCCGTACCCTGGCTGGCGAACACATTGTGGTAAACAAACACCTCATGCGCGATCTCGTGCGCCTGGGTATGTGGAACGAAGAAATGCGCGAAGCCATCATGGCGGCCAACGGTTCCATCCAGGGCATCGAAGATATTCCGGCCGAAGTACGCGCTTTGTACAAAACCGCTTACGAAATCAGCCAGAAAGTCATCATTGATATGTCGGCCGATCGCGGTGCGTTTATTTGCCAAAGCCAGTCGCTCAACCTCTTTATGGAAGCGCCAACGTTTGGTAAATTGTCGTCAATGCACTTCTACGCATGGCAGAAAGGTTTGAAAACCGGTATGTACTACCTGCGTTCCAAAGCAGCCACCGATCCGATTAAATTTACCTTGAGCCAGAAGCACCAGAACAAATTTGCGGCCAATGCGGTGGTAAATGAAGCGACGGTGACTACTTCTGCCCCCTTGACCCAAGTAGCGCCTGCGCCAACAATGTCGGCCTTAGCGATTGAAGAAGTACAGGGTAAAATTTGCAGTTTGGATGATCCGGATTGCGCGGCTTGCTCAGCTTAATTTTGGGTGATTTACCACGGATTATGTGATTTACCACAGATTACGCGGATTACACAGATTGTGGTTTACCATTGATTGGGTGGTAAACCACAGATTACGCGGATAACACAGATTAAAGATACTCCCCTGGTTGGTCAACCAGATAGTCGTTGGACTGGCATATAGCACTCAAGTACCCTTCGCTATAAACGCTTTTCCCACACTTTTTCCCTTGCTGGTTCGAGACGTAAACTTGGATTGGCTGCCAGGGGGCTTTTTTAGATAATCGTAGTATAGAACTTAGTGTTATGGTTATTCAATATATGTCGGATCTGCATCTTGAAACCTATGAAGGCATTACAAATCATTTTCTATACCACACCAGCCGGCAACGCCCAAATTGAAGTCTTTTTTGAAGATGAAACCTTCTGGTTGTCTCAAAAAAAGATGGCGGAGCTGTTTGGCGTGGATGTGCGAACTGTAAATGAGCATCTTCGAAACATACTTGCTTCAGGAGAACTAGAGGAATCTTCAACTATCCGGAAATTCCGGATAGTTCAACAAGAAGGGAGCCGGGAAGTAAACCGTGAAATCGAGTTTTACAACTTAGATGCCATCATCGCCGTAGGTTATCGTGTCAATTCTTACCAAGCGACGCAATTCCGTATTTGGGCAACCCGAACACTCAAAGATTTCATTATCAAGGGCTTTGTATTGGATGATGCCCGTTTGAAACAAGGAAAATCGTTCGGAAAAGACTATTTTGATGAACTGCTGGAACGCATCCGTGAAATCCGGGCCAGTGAACGCCGCTTTTATCAGAAAATTACAGATATATACGCGCAATGCAGCGTCGATTACGATCCGAAAGCAGGCATTACACAAACTTTTTACAAAACGGTGCAGAATAAATTGCACTGGGCCATCACAGGCCATACTGCTGCTGAACTTATTGCACAACGTGCGGGCGCCGACAAGCCTAATATGGGGCTGACAAGTTGGAAAAACGCTCCGGAAGGGAAAATCCTAAAATCTGACATCAGTGTCGCCAAAAACTACTTGTCGGAAAAGGAAATTTCAGCCCTTAATCGCATCGTAACCATGTACCTGGACTATGCTGAGAACCAGGCAGAACGGCAAATCACCATGTCAATGGCCGATTGGATTCAAAAACTCGATGCTTTTTTGCAATTTAACGACTATCAAGTTTTGCAAGATGCCGGACGCATCAGCCATGAAATCGCCCTAGAACTTGCGGAAAAGGAATATGAAAAATTCCGCGTTGTACAAGATGTTGATTTTGAAAGCGATTTCGATAAGTTACTGCCAGACCAACACTTGCCGTCGCTGGAAAAGGATGATCTTGAGGAAACAATACGAAAATTAAAAAAGGATTAAGTACATGAAAGCAGAACCAACAAATCCACAACAAACGGTCTTTGAACAAAACAAAAGACAAGATGCGCAGGGTAATGAATATTGGAGTGCCAGGGATATGGCTAAAATCCTGGAATATTCTGAATACCGGCATTTTAAACCTGTCATGGACCGGGCTAAAAAGGCCTGTGAAAATAGTGGCAATTAAGTTGCCGACCATATCGAGGATATCCTCGATATGATCGAGTTAGGAAAAAGTGTTAAACGCGAGGTAGAAAGCATTAAACTTTCCCGCTATGCCTGCTACCTCATCGTTCAAAATGCCGACCCGGCAAAAGAAGTGGTGGCTTTGGGGCAGACCTATTTTGCCGTGCAAACCCGTTTGCAGGAAATTCGGTAAATGGAGGAATACAATCAACTTGCCACATAATTCGTTGCAAATCATCAAGATGCGACTGGATCTTCCAAAAAAAACGATTCCATCTTAAATCTTAAATAATGTAATATTAATTCTTAAATCAAAGGAATTAACCTTTAGCCGCCCAATACCCCTCCAAAAACTTCTGCACCGTAGTCCACTGCATTTCTGAATAACGGTCATTGTCCAAATGATCGATATTTGAGCGTTCGTCGATCATGTTATGCATATACTGCATGCCTTGCCAGGCTGGATAAAGTTCATTTGATCCTGGAGCCAGGCGCCGGATAATTTTTATCATTACTCCCAGAAAACCTTGTCCGCCGGGGCGAAACAGCCGAAATTTTTGCTGAGTTACCTGATCAACTACGGTTTTGGCTCTTTTGGGGCTAATAAGGTCGCCGGCAATGCGCAAATAACGCGGCGTAGATGGATCGAGGGCTACGTGGGCGGTATAGTTTGCGGTATTATCGACGGTCGTGAAACCCCAGGGATGATCCGGATTGCCCCAATACAGCACCATTTTTTGCTTTAATAATAAGAAAGGCATCTGGTCGACGATCATATCCATAAAAGCGCCGTTGAAAATAGAGGTGGCGGCAATGGGCTTTTGATCTAAATAGGTATGAAACTCCCGTCTTAAATCCAGGTTGCGGTTTTCACCGTCTGTGAAACGGGTAAAGTCTAAGGAATAATCGGACGGAATAAAACGCGGAACCCCTGCTGCAAGGGCAGCGTCTAACAGTGTTTTTTGAGCATCGAGGATGACCGCGCGCAATCCGGCCAATGCCGATACGACACAAGCCACTTCTTTACAGGCTGGTGTTAAAGATTCAAGCGTCCAATGCTCAATTTTGAAAATTTCAGCCCCCAGTTGTTCCAAATGCGCTATTTTTTCTGGATCGCTTTGGGAGCGCACGACCACCCGCACCACCGCACCTTTTTCGAGCAGGGACTGGACAATTCTTCCGCCTAAATTACCAGTGGCGCCTGCTACTAAAATGATGTTTTGCATGGATATGATGGTTGTAATTTGATATGTTTTGTTGAAAAGCGGCTCAAATTACGTTTTAATCAACTGTTGGCGTTTTGAGATTTCTAAAATCTTGTTTTAATGCGTAAAAAATCCCGATCAGACACACACAGCAAACCCGTAAGGCAATTCGTTTTTGATTTGAAAACCATCTTTTATAACAATCGAATTCCATGCAACGAAACCTTACCCTTCCGTTTTTCCTTTTCATTTGCTGTTTTTGGGGCCTGCAATTCGGCCTTTATGCCCAAAACATTCCCGTTTTGGACCTGCCCCGTGCAAAAAAGCCCAATGCCGTGGTAATGGCGGGTTTGAGTTCAAGTGTTTCCGTGTCTATAAATTCAACAGTCCCCTATGCGTTGATTGGAGCAGAATATGCCGTAAGCCGTTTTTTGTTTTTGGGGATGCAATACAATCATTTGATCCTTCCAATAGATCCAGGTTATGATTCGGATCAGTCGTTGTATGAATATCAAAAAAACAATTATGGGAATCCGAACGCCCGGTTTACAGGCGGATATGAGGTATCGTTGTATAGTAAGTATTTCTTTCACGCCCGTTTTAGTGATCGCAGAAGTCGCTATTTTGTAGGCATTGAAGGCAGAAAAGGGGTGTACCAACTCACTACCAACGATCTTTTTAAAACAGATCCCAACCCGCCCCTCTACTATAAAAGCGTGGAAATTCCTGTGAAACATCAAATAACGAAGATTATGCTCAATTTGGGTATCCAATTGCGCGGCAAGGTCCTGGTGTTCGAATTTAATTTTCCGGTCGGGATCATGGTGGAAAATCCGGAGGAGCGTAACACCAGCGGTTTAATTGTAAGCCATGCCTACGCGCCCGCTACTATGATGGCATTGGTGTTTATTCCAGGCTTTAAAATTGGTTTTATAATTTAAATATGAAGGATTTACACATCATTATAAATCTGTTTTTTGTCATGCTATGCACAGTTGGGCTTTCTAACTGCACTACCTACCAACGCTACCAACTTTCTTACATTGGGGTCAAAGAAGGGGATCGTGTGGGGGCTCGTTTATTTCTGGTAGATTCCGAGCGCGATTCAACAGAGGTTTGGGCAATGCGCAAATCAACGTTCTCCGACCATGAAATTACCTGTATTCTGGAAAAATTACCTGAACCCAAAGCAAAGCAGATTACGACCATCGAATCAAGGCACAACGCTTCAAGTACACGTAATAAAGTGTTGTTTTATGCGAAACCTGCCTTAGTACAACGCATCTCGCCCAACGACACCCTCGTTTTCGATTATCATGAACTTGACCGCATTGAAGCTGTGGAAATGAATTACAAACGATCGTTGGTGCGATCCATTCCGCTATTATTGGTTGGATTTTTAGGGTTGATTGTGGTTGCTGTCCTGACTACATTTAATGAATAAATAAGCTTTAAGCGCCTGAATCTACCCGCAACTGTTCCAACCTTTTTAATAAAACCAAACGATCATTTTCCGTTTTGGCTTTTGCAATCGCCCGCTCAAAATACTCGATCGCGGCGGAGTGATCTACCGTACTGTATAACTGGCCAAGCAAGGCGTAATATAAATGGTTGTCTTGCTTCAATTTAAGGGCTTCCTGAATGGCTTTTTCAGTGCTCACTGCTTTGGCCAGGGCGAAGGTTCTGTTCAACGCTGCTACGGGCGAATATTCAATTTGTAGCAGCAAATTATAGTATTGCAGGATGTTTTGCCATTTTTCTGCCGAATCCTGGGGCCGGGTATGCCAATAGGCGATGGCTGCTTCTAAGTGATATTTTGAGAGTTTTTGCCCGGTAGCGGATTGATTCAGATAAATTTCCCCGGTTGTGATAAGCGCCTGGTCCCATAAAGCCGTGTCCTGTTCTTGGTACAATAAAATTTGACCATCCGTGCCTTGTCTTGCCTCAAATCTGGACGCATGAAAGCACATCAAGGCAATTAAGGCGCGTACCTGAGGTTGGTTGGTGGTATCGTTTTCCGACAGCATGACCGTCAGGCGCAAGGCTTCAATGCAAAGGTCTTTTCGGAGCGTCGCATGTTGGGAGGCGGAATAGTATCCTTCGTTGAATAACAAATATAAGGTGGTTAAAACAGCCTGCAAGCGGTTTTCCAACTCGGAAGCCTGCGGAAACGCCATGGACACTTTTTGTACTCGAAGCGCCTCTTTTGCCCTAAACAGGCGCTTGTTGATGGTTTCTTTATTGCTCAAAAAGGCTGCCGAAATTTCATCGATACCAAATCCACAAAGTATGCGCAGGGCTAAACCAATTTGCGCTTCCTCCGGAATGACCGGGCTGCAAATGGCAAACATCATTTGTAACTGACTATCTGCTATGTTTTTAGTAGAAAGGTCTATCTCTAATTCAACGAAGGGTGTACTGGTATGCTTAATTTCAACCGATATTTTCTCTGAAAACAGTTGATTGCGTTTAAGATAATCCTTGGTTTTGTTTTTGGCAACCGTGTATAGCCAAGCCGTCGGGTTATCAGGCAAGCCTTTTTTGCCCCAGGTCTCCGCCGCCAGCATAAAGGTGTCGCTGACAATATCTTCGGCTACTTCGATATGCGCCAGACCGAATAGTTTAGATAAAACAGAAACGATTTTTCTGAATTCTGTCCGGAACAGGTGCGGAATTAATTCGGTCGACGATTCCATTTTAACGCATTTTTGACTGCTTTCACAAGGTTATCGAAGGGAAAATTATTGCGGTGGGCCTTAAAATGGCATGCATTTGCCTTTTATAGCCCACCGCAACGGTGTTTATAGATTGATTTGCATGATTTCGCGAATTTCAACATGTCCGCCCATGAATAGGATCGGACAACCTTGGGCTAGTTCTGTGGCTGCTTCCAAATTTTCGGCTTTCACAAGGATGTAGCCGCCTACAATTTCTTTTACTTCGGCATAAGGACCATCGGTAATAACGCCATCAGCATGAAGGGTATTACCGGTAAAACCTAACTGGTTGGTACTCAAAAACTTGCCCTGGGCTGCAATACCACCAATCCAGCTTTGCCATTGTTGGATGCTTTCCTGTATTTGCTCGGGTGTGGGTTGGAAATCGGCTGCCGGGGCCATTCTGAAAATCATCATGAATTCTTGCATGGTGTTGAGTTTAAATATTTAAGCGGAAAAAATGTTGGAAAATGAAATTTAGTTTTGAGCGGGCAATGTGGATGAGGCCTTTTCCAAATATTGTTTCAATTGGTTGAGTCCTTGTTGGTTGGTTTTTCCAATTTCAGATTTTAGTCCAAACAGCAGTCCAAAAATGTTTGCGGGCACCGGCATGTCTACCTCAAAATCTTGTACCAGGGTTACACCACCGTTTTTTTCCTCCAGTTGGTAGGAGAAAACGGGATTTGACTGGAAAGGTTCCGTAATGTTGCATCGCAGTTTTACTGAATTATTTGGCTGCAAAGCAACGACGGTTTGAGAACCTTTGCTTTTTTCTTTTACGCCTTCCCAGTGAAAGGTAGCGCCCACGGTGCCGTCGGAACCGCTAACGCTCGATTTTTGCTCCGGATCTTGCGTTTTGAAGGGCGACCAATTCGGGAAATTGCCCATAAAGCGCAATTGGTCGTACACCTGCGGGGCAGCAGCCTGAATAAAAATAGACTTTTGAATGGAAATCCTTTTTGGGGCGACCAGCGCAAGGATAACGCCAGCGATCAACAGGGCACCTAGTGCAATACCGATCATCATTAAAATTTTTGTCATGGTGTGAAATGAATTTAAGTTTTATACCACCATGACGAATGAGGTGTTTGGGATTGGACAGGTTTGGGAAAATATTTTTAGCGGGGATAGTATTTTTATTTTTTTATATTATCTTTAATAAAGTGTTGGTCATGCTGTCTAGGATAAACACACCATCACATCTGTCATCATGTAACCCCGAACTTCAGTTCGGGGAGCACACGCAGTACCCCGAACTGAAGTTCGGGGTTACATGATGACAGATACTAATACCGCATCTTAACAATCACCTCCACATCACTAGGTTTCAAATTGCGGTGCTCGCCCAAGGCCACCCAGCCGCGCTCGGTGAAGGTCGCTGCGATTTTTTCAGCCGTGCCTTCATAATTTTCAGTGTATTCCGACAAATGCGTGGGAATGTTCAAACGATTGAAAAATGCCTCGGTTTTTGCAATGGCGGCAGCGGCTTTTTCTTCGATGGTGCCGGTGGTGATGCCCCACACCCGCGTGCCGTATTGCGCAAGTTTTTCCTTTTTCGCTTCCAGGTTATAGGTGTAATGTCCCGGCAAAATGATCGCGAGGGTGCGCGCATGATCGATGTGGTATTGGGCCGTCAGTTCATGGCCGATCGCGTGGATAGCCCAGTCGCCCGGCACCCCGCGTGAAAGCAGTCCATTGAGCGCCATCGTGCAGCACCACATAAAATTGGCAGCAGCCTCGTAATCAGCAGGGTTTTGCATGATTTTGGGGGCTACTTCCACCAGACTTTGCATCACACTTTCGGCAAAACGATCCTGCAAAATAGCGCCAACCGGATAGGTAACATATTGCTCCAGCACATGGGTAAAGGCATCGGTTACGCCATTGGCAATTTGGCGCGCCGGAATAGAAGCCACTACGGTTGGATCCAGGATAGAAAATACAGGAAATAGACCTGGACCGCCCATGCTCAATTTTTGGCCAGTTTCGGCACGTGAAATCACGGAGCCGGAGTTCATTTCAGAGCCGGTTGCCGGTAAAGTAAGTACGGTTGCAAAAGGCAAAGCTGCCCCTTCTTCCGTGCGCATGTTTTTTTCCAGAATGTCCCATGGACTATCACCCGTGTACAAGGCAGCAGCAGATAAAAATTTCACGCCGTCGATGACCGAACCACCGCCTACCGCCAGCAGGTAGGTTATTTTTTCTTCCTTGATTACTTTTAATGCCTCCAAAAGCACTGAATACTCGGGATTTGCGGGGATACCGCCGAATTCCTGCCATTGGAAACCTTCCAGGGCTTGCACCACTTGCTCATACACGCCGTTTTTCTTGATGCTGCCACCGCCGTATAGCATTAGGATTTTGGCATCTTTGGGGAGTTCTTTGGCAATGCGGGCAATTTGGCCTTTACCAAACAGGATTTTAGTGGGATTTTTTAATTCAAAATTCAGCATAATAGGTTGATTGACAATGGTTTTAATGCGTAATGATTAGTTTGCCAAACAAGTGTTCTGTATTGCCGAAAAAACGGATAAAATACAGGCCTTCCGGTAAGGTGTCGATGGTAACTGAGGTACTGTTTGCACCTGAAGTGATTTTTTGTTGCAACACCTTTTTTCCGGCAGCATTGAGCAATTCCAGCATGCCGCCTTGGGCAGTTTCCCATCGCAAGGTGACCGATTGATTGGCTGGATTGGGAACAATGGAAAGTGGTGGATTGTTTTCGGGGGTGTGGGTCAGTACCAATTCTGCCACCACATTTTGCGTAGTATTCGTGGTGATAGGCCGATTGAAATCGAAGTAAATATGGGCGGTATTGTTGATTTTGGTACCGAGGGGTACATCTTTCTTGAGCCGAATTTTATATTTTACAAACCCGTGGCTCGCAGGCTCATCCGAAGTAGAATCGGGTAATTGAATATTTTTAAAATAAAATTCCAGGATGCGCTGTTGTTCGATCCGCCAACTTACTGGGTGACTGGAACTTAATACTTCAAATCGATTCAAGTCTAACTGTGCGCTCAGGGTATCCAACAGGCGTACATCTTCGGCTGGGTAATTGCCCGTGTTTTGAAACCGGATGGTATAAGTCAGGTCTTGCCCTTGTTCGACCATTTCCGGGGCAATAGGGCCGTCTGGTTGCACCAGTTTGTCATTTGGGTCAAAAGGGCCAACAATGGTTGCTACCAGATTGCTTACATTGTCGAGGGTGTCGGCATCATCGATCAATGGTGAAGCCCGAACAGATAATTGTAAGATGGAATCGATGTCACCCGGATACTGGGTATAACAGTCTACTTTAATGGTGGTACTTTGATAGGGGGACAAATTGGGCAAAATCCATTCCTGCCAGTCGGTGGAATCGGTGCTTGCAGCCGGAGAACTCCCGGTATAAAACAAATAAGGATGTTTTTGAAGGCGTATTTGGGGCGATTGGTTTACGGTACCTTTGTTTTTTATGGTCAAAATTAATTGCACATTGGTGTACAATTTGAGGGGCGTTACAAAACTCATATCGACCGAAAGGTCCTTTACATTGGGTGTTTCGTACACCGCAAAATCAAGGTTGTCGGTAGGAACACCTGGTAAAATATATGCCATGGGCTGGATTGTAACATAGGGCGAATTTAATATTGGCCGCAGGGTAGCGCCCGTGGCATTGGCATACAATTCAAAGGTGCCATCGGGCTGGGTAACGGTGATATCTGTGTTGTTTTGGGTGCCTACTAAAGTTTGCGCCATCGGTACATCGCCCATGTTGTATTGACCATCCAGGTTTTTATCCAAATAAACCCGTCCAGTGTAAGCCGTTATATTCAAGGGGCGCTCCCAAACGCCGCTGGATTGGGTGGCAACAAATAACCTGCCTTCGAAGTAATGGATGTTATTCACCAGTTCGGTTTCCAAGCCATCCTTAAAAGCCGTCCAGCTCACACCCAAATCGGTGCTGATGTATACACCATGTTGCCCAACGGATGCAAAAAGCAAGCTGCCTACCCGAAGGACACTGGTTACGAATTCTCCATCAATGTTAGGATTGATCGGTAACCCGCCCGATCCTAAACTGGTCCAGTTGTTGCCCTTATCTAATGACCGAAAAAGCCCGTTGGGGGTGGTCAGGAAAATAGCATTGCCTGCAATGAATAAACCGATGGCGTAATCTGGGAAAGTCTCGGTAATTATAAAGGTTTTCGTCCAGGATTGTCCATTATTATCAGTAACCCAAACATCTCCATAACTATCAACACAAACCAGCCGATCACCCGTTTTTTCAAGAATCTGTTTTGTTGGGTTGCCGGAGTTCGGGGGTGGAGGAACCAAGGTAATCGCGCCTGTTTGGGCATCCATCAAGGCATGGTTGCTGGCATTGTACCGCGTCAAAAGTAACCATTTACCCTGTCTGCGGAATTTGCCATCTTTAAAATATCCATAAGTACACCAGGTTTTCCAAACGGGGGCGGTTGAAATAGCTGCATATTGTATGTCGCTCAAGGTTTGAACAAACACCGTGTCGCCATGGACGTACATGTTTTTAACCTCTTGCTCTTCATATTGTTGCGGAATGTTTAACCAATCATTTCCATAGTTGATAGAACCAAGGATACTGTAGGGTAATGCACCATATAGTTGTTGGTTGTTGGAACGCAAGGCCTTTATATACTTTGCGCGGACACCTTTGATACGAGGTGTCCAGATGCCCGTATTTAGGTCGAGTACTTTAAATTCTGTAAGAAGGGAATAGCCATGGTTCCCGCGCACAAACTCAGGAATGTATCGGGAAGGCCCCCATTGGTCCCAATTTTGCCAATTTTGTCCTCCATCAATGGAATACAGCAAGGCTGCACCGCTGCTTGCCCAAACCGTGTCCCCTTGCGCACCCCAAAAACCGAGGCTTGTGCCAGACCCCACAGGGGCCATTTGCGTCCAGTTTTGTCCAAGGTCTTTGGTGTATTTGTAATAAATTGTGTTGCCTTGAACGAAGGAAGCAATTACTTTTTGTCCCTGTGTTGCTTCAATACGTGAAAAAGTGATATCTGAAGCGATGAAACTTTCCCAGTTTTTGCCTGCATCATAAGAAATGTCGGCTTTTATAATATAAGAATTTCCAATTGTATCCGCAATGGAAGTGATCAGAATGGTTGAGTCGCCAAAGACAGGTGAAAAAAAATTGGTTGGCAACGATGCGCCTGGTAGCCAGGTATGTCCGCCGTCTTCACTTCTGTAAATTGTCATATTCGCGATTGACTTAACAATACAAAGTGCATCGCCAACCCGATGAATCTTGTCTCCATAGAAGGTGTAATCAAAATCAATTTGCCCAATTTGTGTCCAATTTTGGCCATTATCAACACTTTCATGTATTTTAAAATACACAAAACCGCCGTAAGCTTTTTTAATGCCTTCCACAGCAATGATTTTGCCGTGATATTCCAAAATCTCGGTAATCGTATTGTCTCGATTAAAATATGGGTGATGCTGCCATTGCAACCCATCATTATCGGAGTAATAAAGTCCGCCAAAAGTGCCCAGGAACAGGCGGCCATTGCGTTCCAGGCAGGCGTACATTTGTCCGCCATCAGGGCCGTCGGTTTGTGTCCATTGGGCGCTTAAAAAATAGGGGTTTAGTAAAAAAAGAATTAAAAATACGGGGAGGCAGTAAACAGTAAGGCTTGATTTCATGATATATTGGGTTCAATGATCTGTTTGCAGACTGTTTTGAAGGTAAGGGGTGCTCCTAAAATAGGCAAGTTAATTTTCTATTAACTACGCTACCCACCCTGCAAAAACGCTTCAAACTTTTGCTCAAATTCGCCCATCCGTTGTACCGAAATAGGTACTTGCATCCCATTATGCAGGTGAATTACGCCGTTTCTACCCGTTTTTTCTACCCAATCAATATAGCGCATGTTGACAATATAACTGTGGTGGGTCCGGCAAAAAGGGCGGTTTACAAAGTCTTGTTCGAACTCTTTCAAGGTACGATAAGTGGTCGTTTTTTCCAGGGTGCTATTTTTGAAGGTGGTGATCTCTACGGTTGCCCCGTCTGCATGGCAAAAAAGTATATCCTGAAAACGCAACACCAACATACCTTTCCGGCTATCGTTAATAATAAGTCCTGTCGGGTCGTCGGCTAATTGCGTTTGCTGACGTTCGGCCTGCAATTTATCACCTGCGCTTTTTACGGCTTCCTTCAGGCTGTCTACGCTAAATGGTTTGATTAAATAACCCCAGGGTTGGGCTTTATTGATTGCTTCGATGGCATATTGTGGGTAAGCCGTGGTGAAAATGACTCCAAAATGAAGACTGGAAGTTTGTTTTAATACATCAAAAGCGGTACCCCCCGGAGGCATTTCGATATCTAAAAAAACCAATTCTGGCTTATGGCGTTCAATGATTTGCGCCCCATCACGCACCGATGATGCGTGGGCGATGATTTTAACTTGCGGACAATACTGTTCCAGCATGCCGCTCAGGGTGCGGAGCGCGCTGATCTCATCGTCCACCAACACGGTGGAGATTTTTTTTTCAAGGGGGAGTTTTGTCAAATTAGTTAGCATGCTGGATCAAATTGGCTGTAATATTTCGGTTTTGAGGAGATACGATCTGGAATTTTAAAACAATCCTGGTGCCCCGGGTGTGGGTATCGTTTTCTGATAAATCTTCCATGTCCATGCTCAGATCAATTTGGTATAGGCGGTTGATGGTTTGTATTTTTTTAAACAGCATTTCGAGGCCTTTTGATTTGCGTTCGCTGTCTTGCAGGCGTTTCCGACGTTGCATTGCCAGGTATCCGATGCCATTATCGGTTACGGTACAAATAACCGTATTTTCTTGTTTGGTGAATTCGAGGCGCAAGGTCGAATGGCCGTCCGGGGAAAGTCCATGCAGGGTTGCGTTTTCCAGAATGGGTTGCAACAACATCGCTGGAAAGGGCATCTCATTGGCCAAGCGATCGCCGCCGATGATTTCAAACTGAAATCGATCACTGAAACGCAATTGAATCATGCGCAAATAATCTTCATCGTAGGAAAGTTCTTCCTTAAATGTAATAAAATTTTGTTCGGAAAAGTACATAGTTTGGCGCAAAAGCCTGGTAAACAAGGCAATATACTCGCTTGCACGTACCGGATCGGGCGGATAGAAGAATTGTTGGATGGCATTAATGCTGTTTCCTACAAAATGTGGGTTCATTTGTGCGCGCAAGGCCTGCAATTGTAGTTCGGATGCGGCGGCATCTAATTCGCGGAAGGCCAGGCGGGCTTTATAAATGCTTCTAATTCCAAAGGCAAACAATCCCCAACACAATAGCCAAAACCAAAAGTTCTCGTACCATTTGGGTAGCATTACCAGGTCTAACTGATCTGACTCGCCGCTTAATATGCCGCGGCCATTCATGGCAGTGATACGAAAATGGTAGGTTCCCGGCGGTAGTTTTACCCCAAAATTGAGGGTGCCAAGCAGTATCCAGGAACTGTCTGTTTTAGGATGAATGCCGTTAAGTACACAATTCAGCAAGTTTGTAGGTGTCCAATACTGAAAAGGGAGCAACTTTTCTGTCTTCTCACAAAGGAAACGCATGCTGCGATCACT
>CAIVGO010000257.1 GCA_903905445.1 uncultured Bacteroidota bacterium | reverse complement strand
TGTTTTTTTCGGAATAAAAGCCAATCATCTCAAAATTAAACACCCCTTTGATCTTTTCCGTAGCGGGAAGGTGGTTGACGACATAATTGATACTACCCAAAAGACCGGCTTCTTCCAGGTCGAAACCAATATACCTTACCGTTTTTTTACTGGGTAGTCCACCCAATATCCGGGCGATTTCCCATACACCCACTACCCCACTGCCATTGTCATCCGCACCCGGACCATTGGAAACGCCATCGTAATGTGCATCCACGATGACCACTGTATCAGCTGCGGTGAGGCCCACTGCCTGCCCCACGATATTGTGGGCAGTGTAGCCACCCGCGTAAGCAAACGTAAGATCCTGGGTATAAAGCGCTTTTGCCTGCATTAAATGGAGCATAGAGTCCCGCACGGCGGTCAATTTGGCAAGTCCGGTGTTGCGGTGCCGAATACCTTGTACAAACTGCAAATCAGCGCGCAAGCGATTACTGTCTACTTGATTGACCAACCCTTGAATATCAAGTGGTTGTAAGTCATTGGCCACCAATCGCACCCGAAAATTGGGCGCAACGCCAATCAACATATCGGTAGCGCAAGTAATCTTTTTTTGGAGGCCAGGCGTAACGGGGTAATTCATATCACCCACGCAACCGACTAAATTATCGATTTGATAGGTTTTGCCGCCATCTTTGGAAAACGATACAAGCACCTCCAAAGGATCATTTTCGGCGTCGCTTACGTTATATTCGAGGGTGAGGGTGCTGGTATTCCAGTCAATATTTGCCGTAAAATCGGTAAGGACGGGCGCTTGGTTTTGCGCAAATCCTTGAACAGCAAGGCCAATTAGGGCAAGCACAGACAAAATGGGACGAAAAGCGGACATGATCGTTTCGGTTTTGGATGAAAAGGATTGCGTAAAAATACAAAAACCTTTTATTCTAAATGGGTCCGTTTCCAGATGGTAACTTTTACGGTAACGGAGGAGAATTCGAATAGTGCGGGCGGGTTTCCGTTCTGGGTTAACAGGCTTTGTGCGCGCACTACCCCGTAACCGAATCGATTGATAAATCCGAGCGTTTTAACGGCCTCGGCCAGTACCGGATTTCGGTAAGCATTTACATTTGGGAAATTTTCCGGATTGCTGGTGCCAAATAAGCCACCCGGACTGGTAATTTCAATCCGATCTTCGAAAACATAAAAGCGAATTGGGCTGGTGGAAGTATAATCCCGGTGTACCAAAGCGTTGATCAAAAGTTCCCGAACCGCCCTTACCGGGTAATCGGACACAATTTGTTCGCGCCAGGCACCCAATTGTTTCAAGGAATTGGTGGTAATTGTTCGGATCCTTATTTCAATTTCCCGAATCATAGACGGCAAATCACCTGCAATTTCATCCTGGTCAATGGGTAAATCGGTGATGGCATTGCCCGGAAATAACAAAAACTGGACGTAATGGCCCAGTAGAAAATAGCGTGGTTTACGGCCAAACAATATTAAACCGGCATAGGTTGGACAACCAAATTGATGGCTAAAAAACTGAAGCGCGGCCATTTGTTTTTCAATCGTTTGGTGATTGGCAGCAATGGTTTCGGCATCGAAGGCCTGGTTGCGGTAGGCTTCAAAAAGGCCTGGCGTAAAATCACGGATGGATGATTCGAGACAAGGTAAGGAAACAGTCTTTTCCAACCGATCAGATTCAGTTTGTTTGATCAAGTGTTCGAATTCAGATTTTGTCATCGATTCCTTTTCCGCAAAATTAAAGTTTTTAAACAGGATCATTCCACTTTTACTTGAACATACGATCCGGTTCTTTGTTTGACAAGCTTAAAACCCAGCACAATAACACAAAAATGTCGGATAAAATTATTGAAGTAAAACAACTGGCAAAATATTACGGCAAGTTTAAAGCCGTAGAAGATGTCAGTTTTGATGTGTATCCCGGGGATGTATTTGGTTTTCTGGGCCCCAACGGCGCGGGCAAAAGCACCACCATTCGAACCATGTTGTCGCTCATTACACCTACTTCGGGCGAAACGCGCCTGTTTGGACGCGACCTGGCACATCACCGCAGTTACATCCTTTCGCGCATCGGCTGTATCGTCGAAAAACCCGATTTCTACAAATACCTGTCGGCCCAAAAGAACCTCGAGATCTTTGGCCGCATTTCGGGCGCTAGCATTACCCGCTCCAAAATCGGGGAAATGCTGGAATTTGTCGGCTTAAAAGGCCGCGAAAAAGACAAGGTGGCCGGTTTTTCCCATGGCATGAAACAACGCCTCGGTATTGCCCAAACCCTCCTGCACGATCCGGAACTCATTATCCTCGACGAACCTACCACCGGACTTGATCCGCAAGGGATTATCGACATCCGCAACCTGATTTTGCAGCTCAAAAACGAGCGCAACAAAACGGTGGTACTTTCCTCGCATATCCTGTCGGAAATTGAACTGATCGCCAACCGCATGGTCATCATCAACAAAGGCCGCTCCCTGGTGCAAGGCAGCGTATCGGAATTGCTCAACAACCAGGAATTGATTGTGCGCATCGAACTCGACGACCTGCAAAAGGCCCTGCAAGTGATGTCCGATCGCTGGCCCCAACTCGAAATTGAAGCCACCGGACCTAATAGTCTGCTGATTCACCTTTCGCATGAAATCATTCCGCAGGTAAACAATTCCCTCTCCGCAGCAGGCGTCAACGTTTTTGCCATCGAATCGAAGCGCAAATTGGAAGACTACTTCTTAAAACTCGTGAAAAACTAATGTTCTGGAAAAGCACATACAACGAATTTATTAAAATAGCCGCCAAACCCCGCAGTTACATTGGTTTGGCCGCCATTTCGGCCTTGGTGAGTGTCATTTTGTTTGCCATGAAAGTGGATGGCAAGACGTATATTTCATTTATCACTTCCTCTTTTGAACAGACCCTGACCTTTGAAGGCGATATCCTGAACGGCGATTTGATCGCGTTCATCATCCTGCAAATGCTTATCATCCACGTGCCGCTGTTGGTTGCGCTGGTCACGGGCGACTTGGTGTCGGGTGAAGCAGCGATGGGCAGTTTGCGCATGTTGGCCACCAAACCTATTTCGCGCAGCAGCCTTTTGATGAGCAAATTTCTTGCAGGCGGCGCCTATACGCTGGTCATTTTGTTGTGGCTGGGCTTTATGGCCCTGGGCGTTGGGCATATCCTGTTTGGTTCGGGCGACTTAATGGTACTCAACAGCGACGGTTTGGTCATTTTGCAAAATTCGGACCTTGCCTGGCGCTTTATGGGCGGATTCGGGGTGGCTTACCTTGCTTTGCTGACCATTGCCACCCTGTCTATTACCCTGTCTTGTTTTTCTGATAACTCCATCGGGCCGATTGTGACCACCATGGCCATTATCTTGTTTTTTACCATCATTGGCACCCTGGACGTGCCGGTATTTGATAATATTCGGCCATTTTTGTTTACGAGCCATATGATTGCCTGGCGCAGTTTCTTTGAAGAACCTTTTCCCATCGAAACCATCCAGCAATCGGTTATTATCCTGGTCGTCCACATCGTCGTGCTGATTGGCGTTGCCTTGTTTAAATTCAACAAAAAAGACATTTTATCATGATAAATCTCCAATATTTCCGGTTATCCCTGTTTGCGCTTGCGTTCTTGCTGATCGCGCCGACGGTTCATGCACAAAAAACACCCAACCAAATGTTGTACGCGGTGGTGCAAAAAATGAGCAAGGTAAAAGACTATTCTGCCGAAGCCAACATCCGCTCCGATATTCCGATGATCCGCATTTTGCCTGTTAATGCCAAAGTGTATTTCAAGCAAAAAGACAAATTCAAGGTAGAATCCACCGGCATCGTGCTCCTGCCGAAACAGGGGTTCAACGATTTTTATAAAATCATCAGCGATTCGACTACTTACACGGCGGTATTGACTGGGCAAGAAAAAATACTAGGCGTACCGGTACAAGTCATCAACATCATTCCGGCCCTCGACACCTCGGACCTTATTTTGGCAAAATTGTGGATTGATGCTGCCAATAACCTGGTACTCAAGTCGCAACTGACCACCCGCACCAACGGCACCATGCTCATTGAGTACACATACGGCGCACAAAAAACGTATGGCCTGCCTGATAAATTGGTCTTCACCGTGGACGTGAAAAAATTCAAAATCCCAAAAGGGGTTGCGACCGACCTAAACAAACCATCTGCCCCAAAACCCAGCACCGGAAAAACCAAAAATGGCCAGATCTTTATCAATTTGACCAATTATAAGGTAAATGGCGGGATCAGTGATGCGATATTTAAAAAATAGACAGGGTGGTTCAAGTAGCCCTGGTCTCTTTTGTTTGTTTCATTCAGGATTTGTGGTAGCGTGTAAATTCTATTGGCGGGGTGACTGAAAAAGTCGCCCCGTCAATAGAATTTACGCATTTACATAGGTTCTAGCGCAGTGCTGTTGATTTAAGATTAAATCCTTTTGCCAACGGTATTGGGCTCCAGCGGGACGGTATCTCCAATTTGTTCCGATGCTCTGATACCCAATAAATCCATTATTTTTGCCGCATAGACAATCTATGCACATGCACAAAGCCACACACACCTTATCGCGCATACAATTTCACTCTGAAGATTACCTGATTTTCACGTTGTGGCTCCTGCTTTGTTTTGCTGCTGTCGCCTTCAATGGTACCGCCGATGAAGGCGACAGCGTAGAGCATTATTTATTCGCCCGCTATGCTTTCGTGCACCCCGAGAACTTTGTAAATCATTGGGCCAAGCCCTTGTTTGTATGGATCGCCGCGCCGGTCGCCCAGTTCGGTTTTGCAGCCGTCAAACTATTAAACGTAACCTTCTGGGCCTTGCAATTGGCCTTTGTCGTGCGCATTGCCCGGTATTTTGGCACCGGATACTACTGGATCATTCCTATATTCGGCATCTGCGCGCCCATGAACCTCACCCATACCCTTTCGAGCCTTACCGAGCCGATGTTTGCCGTTTGGTTGGCGGGCAGCATCGCCCTGATTTGGTACGACCGCAAATGGGCGGGTTACATCCTGCTGTCGTTTTTGCCCTTGGTGCGTTCCGAAGGTTTGATCGTGTTTTGCCCGGTCGTCGTGTACATGTTGCTCGCGCGGGATGTGCGCTACCTCCCTTTATTGGCCGTTGGACATCTGGTTGTCGGTCTGGCAGGATATGGCTATCACCACGATTTGTTGTGGACGGTGCACCAAAATCCGTATGCCACCTTGTCCATTGTGTATGGGCGCGGCAGTTGGGATACCTTTATCAAAGGCATGCCCAACGTAATTGGCTGGGGCGTCACCTTTTTTCTGGTAGTTGGTTGCATCGATGGTTTACGTCGCCTGTTGTTCAAAAACCAGTGGTTCAAAGACCCCATTGCGCGTAAAGAGACCATCCTTATATATGGTGTCATGCTGAGTTACCTGGCGGCCCATTCCCTGTTTTGGTATTACGGCATTTTTAAGTCGCTGGGCTTGTTGCGGGTGGTATTGGGCATTATGCCGATGATCTTATTTGTGGCCTGGCGCGGATTTACCTGGTCATTTCAGGCTTTGCCGAAACAAGTACCCAACGCCGTGCGTTACCTGATTTTGGCAGGCGGCTTGGTGTTCGGGCTAGCGATGCACCGCACCCTGCGCTATGATTTTACCTTGAATGCCGCCCAACAGAGCTTGCGCAATGCGGCCAAAGATTTGCAACAACGGCTTCCCGACCTTTCAGAACGTATAAAATACCATGCATCGGTAGACGCCGCCTTGGCTTTTGAGCTCGATTACTTCGACCATAACCTGTCCAGAACACCGGACAGATTGTATTCCGGCGAACTTGTTCCCGAAGGCAGCCTCGTGATCTGGGACGATAAATTTATGCCCAATGAGGGCAAAACGCCGTTGGTGCGCCTGGAACAAGACCCGCGGCTTCAGTTATTGGGAGCATATCGGGTGTATGACCCGCGTTTTAAAAAAGACCGCCAAACCTATATTTTTGAAGTGCGTGGGCAAAACGACCGTTTGTCGGAGGTTTTAAATACAACAACAACTTACACACCCATTTCCTCCGTGCGCAGATAAGTATTTTTAAAAAGCCGCCATTCCTGATGCATCGTACGTTGAAACCGGCTGCGGCTACGGAAGGCTAAAACGTCCTTCTTAGGCAAAGGGTATGTCCGCATACGGGTCCAATGTTGACTCAACGCACCGTTTTCTGCGCCTACCCAATGCAGCAATTGATGGAATGTATCAGAGACCGGTACCGTCAAATCATGCACATTTTGCGCAGTTGGATTGGGCTGTCGCCAACCCTTTTGGTAAGCCTCGAACAACAATTCCTTTTGCGCATCCACCAGAAACAGCACCGCATAGCGCCAAGATTGCAAACCAGCCTGTACCCAGGCGCGTGCATCCGGGGCTTCAATTTTTTCCACCAGTTGCACAGCCGCCTGCATGCATGGAATAGACAAATAAACCAAGGAAAAAGGGATTCCATATGGACTTTGTGCAATCGCGTCCACGGGTATGGCCGTCAGGCGCTGCGGGGGATTTGCGCCCAAGGAATAAGCAATCAAAGGGGTCAACGGTTCGTCGGCACCATCCAGCACCGCCCGCAGCATGTCCAGGAAAGCTTGCTGCTCCACTGCGGTAGGATATTGTTTTTGAATCCAGCATTTTTCCACTTGTTGTTGAATCGCCTTACCGTATTGTTGCGCCACAAAAGCAAAAAACACACCGATGTATTTATGTTGCAGGGCAGGGGGCAGGTTTTGCACGCCTTGTAACAAAGTTTCACCTTTGATGGCTTGCAAACGATCGGGCGGTATTTGCAGCCATTCCAGGAAAGCCAGTCCAATCCAGGCAGCGGGGAGGCTTGCATCCAGTGCAATGGCTTGCTCCAATTGCGCTTTTGCTTTTTCGGGATATTGGTATTGCAACAGGCGTATTGCTGTTTGTAATTTTTCTTTGTAGGCAAGATTTCCTGTGGGAAAATCGGGAATCAGATCAGATAAGATCGTACTTAAGTCTTTCACGTTCTACTTAATTTTATTAAAAATAAATGCGTAATAATGTGCTCCTGCATCTAAAAATAAAGGTGTATCACAGCAGGAGGCCGTTATTGGATTAAAAACTTCCACAAGATGAAAATAATAT
>CAIVGO010000256.1 GCA_903905445.1 uncultured Bacteroidota bacterium | reverse complement strand
TAATACTTCCATCAAGAATCAAATCGTACAACCAACGATGATCAGATAATCGAGGAAGGATTTGAATAAGGCAATTGCTATCCAGGACAATGGTCAAAGTTGGATGCTATTTTTTAGTTCGGAGGTGTAAATTCTCTGTTTTCTCGCGAAAGGATTTAGGTGTAAAGCCTTTTTTCTCCCAAGCCTTGTCGAGTTCAGCATCCGCTTTTTGCGCATAATACTGAACCAAAAGCGCTTTAATATCAAGCAGTTCCTGTTCGGACATGGGATGGGAAAACAGTTCCATCAGGTGCAATTGAACCTGATTTAGTTTGGTAGCCGCTGGTTGTGCCGTGTCAGACATATAAAAGGATATACTAGAGGGTGAAAATACCGGAAAACAAAAATATAGGAAAAAAACAAGCCAACCAAATTAGCAGCAACCATGCCCTGCTTAACTTTGGATTTTTCCTTGCAAGATTACATCCGCGCGTGTACCATTTTCAATATTTGCTGTTCCAGTTGATTACTCGCAAGGGTCATTTTTTCTGCTTTTTCAATGACTTCCTGGGCATAAACCTTGTCTTGGAGTCCGACTGCATTGATTTTTACGTTTAAATAGGCGCCATTTACGGCAGCGCGTGCGCACAAAGCGCCTACTCCTGCGTCGGTAACGGAATTTGGATTGCCGGATTCCACCATTTGATAGATCAAATCAAAGGAATCAAAAGCCAGTTGCATTACTTTAAGGGGCACCTCAATGGCACCTTTTGTAGCTGCTTGAATAGCTTCCGAACGGGCGGCCTTCTCTTCCGGGGTATTTTTGGGCAATCCGAACGCGTTCATGATGGCATTAAATGCATTGGTGTCTTCATCTACCATACGGAGCAGGGCATCTTTGAGGTATTGCCCCTTTTCCGCCACAATCGAAAAACTCTCCCATTTTTCATCCCAGCCGCGTTTGTGGCTGCTCAAATTGGCCACCATGGTCGCAAGCGAAATACCCAAAGCGCCCACATAAGCACTGATGGAGCCGCCGCCTGGAGCCGGACTTTCGCTGGCTGTTTCATTGGCAAATTCGATTAAGTTTTGCTTAACCAATAATTTTGCCTGATTAGGATTGCCTGCTTCGAGGTTGTATTCTATGATTTTGCGTTGTGGATCGAAAGGTGCTAATTCATCAAGTCCCATCGATTTTACCGCAATTTTGATCAATTCGGCTTCACTTACGCCTGCGCTGCGCTGTTGTTTCAGCAAGAAATAGCGACCAGCATCCAAAATTACTTTCAAAGGCACCAAACCCACCAATTCCGAGCCCGTTACCCGCATGCCCCGGCGATCGGCGCTTTGAAGGCAGGCCTCAAAGGCCTGGTGCAGTGTAGTTTGCTGGATATTGGTAATATTCATCGAAATTTGGGCAATACCGTATTCTTCGATGAACCAGCCAATGGCTTTTACGCCTTTTAATAAGCCGGGCTCGCGCACCGGTTCTCCGGCGGCATCTTTCATGGGTTTGCCAGTTGCGGGATCATTGAGTACCCGACCTTTTTCGCGAATATCGAACGCTACGGCATTTGCGCGGCGGGTAGAGGTGGTATTGAGGTTGACATTATAAGCAATGAGGAAATCGCGGGCACCAATGACCGTTGCGCCACTTTTAGCATTAAATTTTGCCGGGCCGAAATCGGGTTTCCAAGTTGGGTTGGCCAGTTTTTCAGGCAATCCTTCATATTCGCCAGCGCGGATATCGGCTAAGTTTTGGCGTTCGGGGCTGCTGGCGGCACTTTCATACAGGTAAACGGGTATTTCCAGCGCGGAACCAACCCGCTCACCCAGTTTACGCGCCCATGCTGCCGTTTCCTCCATCGAAATATTTGCGATCGGAATAAGGGGGCAAACATCGGTGGCGCCCATGCGCGGGTGTTCGCCCGTGTGTTTGCTCATGTCAATCAATTCGGCGGCCTTTCGAATGGCCAGGAAAGCGGCCTCAATGACCGGCCCCGGCTCGCCCACAAACGTAACAACGGTGCGGTTGGTCGCCATGCCTGGGTCGACATCCAACAGTTTTACCCCTTCGACGCTTTCAATCTGGTCTGTAATTTGTTTGATCACAGCCATATCGCGGCCTTCAGAAAAGTTTGGAACACATTCGATGAGTTGTTTCACGGCGATTTGAATTGAATGTTAAAATTTGACAGTATTTGATTGGACAAAAGTAGATACCCCATTTTGATATTTCTATATTTGCTCTTATTGAACTTGAAATTAACATTTAAATAGGTGTTTGGGCCGATTATTGGGCCTCCGACATTTAAAATATTGGAATTTATCCACAATTTTTTCAAATTATATCCATCTTAAACCATGCAACCGCCTTACTTCCTCTTTGTTGTTTCATTTTCACTGTTTCTAAGCGCGCTTCCTGCACAAGTACCTCAACTTATTCCAGGTACTACGGCCAAGCCTGCTCCATTGCGTGATGCTACCTGCAATTTTGCGGGCACTTTTGAATTGGGCACTTTTATCGGCCAAAGCAATGATCACGATTTAGATACGATCTATTTGTGCATTAATGACTCGATATATGTGCAGCACAACGGTGATGCCAATTTTAGTGGCGACCCGGTTCCTGCTACACCGTCCGGGATTGCTTATGCTTTTTATGATTGTCCACCCAGTATTACTGGCCCGGATTTAAGTGCCATTCAGGGGGATGCTTGCTTAACGCCGGGAAGTAGTAATATTTGGGTATATTTTGCGGGCACGTCGGGGAGTGTTTGGTTTTATAACAATGGAGTGTTGCAAAATACCTTCAACGCGGGTAATCCTGTTGGTCTTTGGTTTGCGCCCATTACCCTTGACGCGGCTGATTTAGGTTTTGAGTCGACTATCGTTGGCGGGCCTCCCGGACCATGTGTCAATGTAAATACCGATGTTTCCTTCAATGTCATTTATTTAAATCCAATTGAAGGCGTGGGGGCATTCATAGATCCCGCTAATCCTTGCGTGTGTCGTTTTCGTCCGCGTGGGGGCTACCCACAATGGGATTTGTCAGCGCGTTACACCATGGAGATTGAGTTGATGAGTGATTCAACCATTCATGGACAGCAACTTACCGCCGATGAACAAATAGTTAACAATGCTTTTGTGTATTTTTCTGTGCCACAGCCTGGAAAGTATCGAGTACGTTTGAACGATGGAAAAAGTTGTGAAGGTGCTTTTGAGGTAAATATGGGTGGGTGCGACGGTGTAAATAATATACAATTGGCGTTGGCGGATGTTCAAAGTTTGCAGAACCAGGTGGTATGCCAGCCCTTGGTCGTGCACCAATTTGAGGCAGCAGCCATAACGTTTAGCCTGCAATGGGACCCTAGTTTGCTCGAATTTCAGGAAATAACCGACTTGCATCCCAGCATTGCAGATTTTGTAGGAGGGGCAAACATTTTTCTGGATCAGGTTTATGCTGGTAAGTTGAGTATGTTATTTTATAATACACAAAATCCCGGGACCAGCATCACTTTGCCGAATGGCGATACACTCTTGCAGGTTTGCTTCAAAAGTATCGGAATGCCAGACACTTGTACGCAAGTTATGTTTGCAAATGACCCTTCCGGACTTGTTTTTGAAGATATAACTGGGGCCGTGTTGCCGGTCAATGCCGAAAAGGGTGATTTTTGTATCCGCTCGGTGCTGGATGCTGGCTATACATTAAAGACACAGCGCCTTCATCTGATTTTGTCGCCCAGTTTATCTGCGGCGGGTAGCCAAGTCCAAGTGGGTTTGGATTGTACGGATGCACCAACAAATGAAGGTGTACTGGAGGTATGGAACGAGCAGGGCCAACTGGTTTTTCAGCGTCCGCTTCAACTTGAAAACGGGTATCAGCAGTGGTCTTTGGCGACCGAGGGCTGGGCAACGGGCGTGTATGTAGTACGCGTACAAACCGAAAATGCCTTGGTAAGCAGCCGAATGCTGATTGGTCAATAGTTGCGAACGAAAAACGCCCCAAGTAGCGCCATTTTGCACAGGAAAACATCCATTGGTGCAAATGCGCGCTACTTGAGGCGTACTTTAAAGGTATATCAGGTAAAATTAGTTTGCGTAATCGCTCAAAAATTTCAACCGCATCAGCTGGATTTCCTCCCAGGTAATTTCGTCGTCTTTCAATTCTTTGAAGGCTTCTTCCACGCTATCCGAATCGGCTTCTTTGAAATAGTCGATCACGGTATCCCGCACATATTCATCAATGTATTTATTGAGGAAGTAATCAAGTTTTACCTTGGTGCCCGATTGAACGATGATGTCCAGTTCTTCCAGCAATTCGCCCATGCTCATATCGTTCGATTGCGCGATGTCTTCCAGCGGAATTTTGCGGTCGATGGCCTGAATGATGCTGACTTTTGTTTTTGATTTATTGGCAACGGTTTTGATGGTGATATCCATCGGCCGTTCAATTTCATTTTCCTCTACATATTTGCGGATCGCATCTACGAAAGGCTGACCGTATTTTTGTGCTTTACCCAGCGAAACACCCACAATTTTGGACATATCATCCATTGAAATCGGGTAATTCGTAGCCATTTCTTCCAAAGAAGGGTCCTGGAAAATAACGTAAGGCGGCAGGTTATGCTTTTTAGAGGTGCTTTTCCGAAGGTCCTTGAGGATATTCATCAAAGGTTCATCTAGTACAGCAGTGCCTCCTTTTTCATCGTCTACATCATATTCAGCATCATCAAAGTTATGGTTGATGGTGATGGCAATGGGCTGTGGATCTTTAAGGTAAGCACGTCCTGTGTCTGATACTTTAAGGATGCCGAACTGTTCTATTTCCTTGAAAATCAGGTTATTGATCATGGCGTGGCGCAAGATCGAATTCCAGTAGTGCTCATCTTTGCCTTCACCGACGCCGAAATTGTCCAATTCTGAAAAGCCATAGTCCTTCATTTCCTTGGTTTCGCGTCCGAGGATAAAGTCGACAATCGTTTTCATCAGGTAATTTTCATTCAGGTCGAGGATACTTTGTACCACACTCACCAGGTCGTCTTGCACTGCGATCGTATCTTTCGGGTTGCGGCAGTTGTCGCACATTTTTCCGCAGCGTTCTACCTGAAACTCTTCTCCGAAATAGTGGAGCAGGAATCGGCGACGGCAAGAAGAGGTTTCGGCATAAGCGACCACTTCTTGCATCAATTGAGCGCCCATTTCGCGTTCTGCCACGGGTTTATCGCGCAAAAACTTCTCCAAACGCAGAATATCCTGGTAATTGTAAAACGCGATGCATTTGCCGTTGATCCCATCTCGTCCTGCGCGGCCCGTTTCCTGGTAGTAGTTTTCGATTGACTTAGGCATATCGTAGTGAATCACGAAACGCACATCGGGTTTATCGATGCCCATACCAAAGGCGATGGTTGCGCAAATCACGTCAATATCTTCCATCAAAAACGCATCCTGGGTACCAGAGCGGGTTTTGGGGTCGAGACCAGCGTGGTAAGGTGCTGCTTTGATGTCATTGACCAGCAGCATTTCTGCAATATCTTCGGCGGTTTTGCGGTTTTGCACATAAATAATGCCTGATTCGCCGCGAAACTCCTCCTTAATTACCTGGATAATTTGTTTAATCGTGGTATCTTTTTTGATTTTCGGTCGAATTTCGTAAAAAAGATTATCGCGGTTAAACGAAGAAACGAACGTGTTTTCAGCGCTCATATCCAGGTTTTTCAGGATGTCCTGTTGCACCTTAGGGGTTGCAGTGGCGGTTAATGCCATGATGGGCACATCGCGGGCAATTGCATCGAGCATCACGCGAATGCGGCGGTATTCTGGCCGGAAGTCGTGCCCCCATTCAGAAATACAGTGTGCTTCATCGACGGCTACGAATGAAATTTCAGTATTTTGAAAAAATTCGATGTTTTCTTCCTTGGTCAGGGTCTCAGGCGCCACGTAAAGCAATTTTGTTTTGCCATCCGTAATATCCTGTTTAACCTTCTTCATCTGCGCTTTGGTCAGCGAAGAGTTCAAAAAGTGGGCAACTTCGTCTTCGTCGGAGTACCCACGAATGCTATCAACCTGGTTTTTCATCAGGGCGATGAGCGGACTAATTACAATGGCAACACCGGGCAACATCAGGGCCGGTAGTTGGTAGCACAAGCTTTTGCCACCGCCCGTAGGCATAATGACGAAAGTGTCCTTTTTGTCGAGCAGGCTCTGAATGATCAGGCGTTGCTCTGCTTTAAATGCATCAAATCCAAAATGCTTTTGCAAACTTTCGAGCAGTGTATCCCGCTCCGTGGTAATCGCACTCATCTTCTTTCTGGTATTCTTTTCTTAAAATCTAATATTAAAACGCTGTGTTTCATCACATTGGCAATACAGGAACACCGGGTGTTCACTGCACGTTTACCAAATTGAATTTGGCCCGTTGAAATTAAGCGATTTTTTTAACTTTGGGTAAGGGTTTAACGCTTTTTTGGTCGAAAAAAGCGTGATCTTTGAGGCCTATTTCAAAAAGCCGCCAAAGATAGAAAAAAAAAACTTGAAATACTGACAAGTTTTTGCCGGTTTTTTTTCGAAAAAAAATCGCGCTCCGGCGATAATTCGGAAATAATTTCCGCTTGGTTTGTAGGACAAAATAAAAATTGGTAATTGAAAGACTTGGAACCTGTTTTATCCACTTTAGAGATTGCACGCCAAACGATTCGAATGGAGGCCCATGCTTTACTTGCTTTGGCCGATAGTTTGGATGATACGGGCGACTTTCATGCCTGTGTGGAGGCCATCGCCGCGTCGAGTGGGCGGTTGGTCATTACAGGCATTGGGAAAAGCGCAATTGTCGCGCAAAAGATCGCTGCCACCCTCAATTCTACGGGTACACCTGCCCTGTTTTTGCATGCTGCGGACGCGATTCACGGCGATTTGGGCATGGTACAGGCCAATGATTTGGTGTTGTGCCTGTCTAAAAGCGGCGAAACCCCCGAGATTAAGGCTTTGGCGCCGCTTGTGAAAAACATGGGTAATCGCCTGATTGCCATGACGGCCAACCGAAATTCTTTTTTGGCGCGACAGTCCACGTATGTTTTATGGACACCAATTGATCAGGAGGCCGACCCCAATAACCTGGCTCCAACGTGCAGCACCACCGCGCAAATGGCTTTGGGAGATGCCCTGGCGATCAGCTTATTGGCTTTGAAAGGTTTTACGGTGGCTGATTTTGCCAAGTTTCATCCGGGTGGGGCATTGGGCAAACAATTGTATTTGCGGGTAAGTGACTTGGCCGTTTTGCACGACAAGCCTTTTGTGGGGCCAACGGCTAGTTTATCGGAAGTTATTTTTGAAATTAGTTCCAAACGCTTGGGTGCCACGGCCGTTTTGGGCAAAAGTGGAAATTTGTTGGGCGTTATAACCGATGGCGATTTACGGCGTATGCTGGCGCGTAATCAACCGATTGAGGGCTTGCTGGCACAAGATATTTTAACCCCCAATCCCAAAACCATTGCTTTTGATGCCATGGCGGTAGATGCGCTTGCCCAAATGCGGGAATCCTCCATCACCCAATTGCTGGTACTGGAAGGTGATCAATATCGGGGCGTTGTGCACCTGCATGATTTGCTTCGGGAAGGACTGGTTTAAGTTTCGTTGAGTCGCCGACAATAAGCAGCCATCAGGCTCCAATATTTTTTGGCGACCTCTACCAATATTTCGGAAGGGCGCATTTCCAATTCCAGCAAGGTTACTTTCAGGCGCACATTTGCGCGGTAGGCTTTAAAATACGTAAACAGGAGTTGGTCTTCTGGCTGGGGCATAATGGACCAATATGTCTGATAGGCATTCAAAAAGGCTTCGGCCAATGCTGGTTGTTGGTAAAATTCAAGTTCCATGCAAAGAAAAGCCAGTTCGTTCAGGATATCGAGCTGTCTAAAATGCGGGTTAAATTCAACACAATCAAATACCAACGGCGGTTGCGTTAAAAAAATATTGCGCGTGTGCAGGTCGCCATGCCCGTCTACCCAAAATTTTAAATCGGCCCGTTCCTGAAGTCGCAGCGCATGTTTTTTCAAGAAAAAGGCAATGCTTTCCGGTAGCCCGTCAAATTCAAGCAAGGCAATTTTACCAACAATATTTTTGAAGCTGTCGCGCAGGGTAAACAAATCTTCAAAGTCTTCCAGCAGGGTAGGGGCCTTGGGCGCTTGGATACGGTGATTCAGATGAAAAGGTGCAATTACCGCAGCCAACGCTTGCATTTGGTTGGTTGTGATGGTGCGCTCCTTTATACAAGTATCCATTTGCACTGCATTGTCTTGTCGGCGCATTTGTACCACGTAGTCTATTACGTCGGCAGGATGGTCGCTGGTGCTTACAAAAGGACCCTCGGGGCCATTACAGATAGCCCGTACCGCCAAGTACATATCGGGTGCTAGTCTTTGATTGAGTCGAAGTTCTTCCGTGCAATAAAACCGTCGTTTTTCGAGGGTGCTAAAATCGAGGAAGTGTAGTTGAATGGGCTTTTTAATTTTAAAGGCAAATTCAGGGCTCAGAATGACCCACGAAATATGGGTTTCAACAAGGCTTGCCGGAGATTGGATCCCTGGAAACAATCCTTTTTGAACCATGATTTCAAGCTGTTCGCGCGTCATGTTGTTGGATATATTGGTGCATCCGTTCTACCATTTGTTCGATGGATTGCTGATCGGATTGTAGTTTTAAATGGGGGTATTGAAAAGGTTCGAAGGCATCTCTGATTTTTTCGTACACCTCAAAATTGGCTTCGCTGTCGGGGCGGGGTTGGCTTACCCTTTTTTGAATGCTGTTTTCATCGGCATAGGTACCAATCCAAACAATCGGTACATTGCATTGTTTGGCCAAATGCACAAATTTTTCGCGCATGGCCGACTGGTAAAACGTGCTGTCAATCAGCACCTTTTTACCATTAGAGAGGGCCTGTTTTGCGCGTTCAAGCACGGTATTATACACGGTTTCTTTATCTTTTACAGTATAATGTCCTAATAATCCCATGCTAATACGCACCTGATCGGTATTCAGGCGTGTGCACGGGTATTGTTGTGCATATGCATTGGCGAGGGTAGTTTTTCCGGATCCAGGTAATCCAAAAACGAGAATAAGCATGATTTTACAAAGTTTCATGCAATTTACGGGACAAAAGCGATCTAATACGCTGACTGGAATTAGTATGCGCGCTGATATTCATCGAAAAAAAATGCCTGCCCCATTTAATTGGAGCAGGCTATAACCAAATTGGGTTGATGTTTATTATTTGCGGCCTCCTTTGAGGTCATCTTGCAAGGCTTTCAATTCGGCCGTTTTGCCATCGCGTGCAAGTGCGGCTTGTTGTGGCCAGGTTGCAGGGTCGTGGATTTGGTAACGCTTTCCGGCCGCCTCGAGGATGTCTTTAATGGCAGTAGGTTTGCTATCGGCCAATTCGGCAAAGGAATTAATGCCTGCTTTGTTGAGCAGTTCAGCGATTTTAGGTCCGATGCCTTCAATGATCACCAGGTTATCGGTGGTGTTTTCTTGACTTTTTTTCGTGGTTTTTTTTGCCTTCGCAGGTGTTTCATTAGCCGCTGGTTGCACTTCCGAAGCAGCAGCCGGGGTAGGTTCGCTTTGGTCGAGGGATTGGCCAATCAGGTATTGTTCTTCTACAATTTGGCCGTTTTCCCAGGTGCGGCGAATTACCTCCGTGTACACCATCGGGTTGCCGGAGCGCGACGTGAAGTCGAACAAAAATTCCGATTCCGTGGTATTTTGGTGGGTCAGGGAAGCAGGGCGTTCAATGCGGTTGATGCTTGCTACATTGTCAAAGAACCAACGCAGGGCTTCTATTTTTTGCGCTTTTGAATGGGTCTTGTCCTGGGCGTTGCTCAAGGTAACGCAATGGTCGGCAGCAAATTGATCGAATGCGCCGATGATATCACCAGTTAAAACCTGGGTATCTACCGCTTCTAAAAGTTGTTTCAATTCCATAAGAGAAGTGTTGTTTAGGTACTTAATTCGACTGCAAAATTAAATAAAAACTAGCCACAGAATATAAATCTGTTTGTTGCTTTATTGTTAAGGATTTTTAAAATTAAATTTGCCAATAAAAAAGGCGCTCGTTTTTCAACGAACGCCCCGGGTTATAGGTACTATCTATCTAATAAAAGTTATGTTGCAAATAGAAAATGGCCGGGGCGTAATAGAACGGCGCAAAAGTAAGAAGTATTTGTCAGGATTTTGTCAAACGACTAAGGATTCTCACCTGATTCCGGGTAAAAAAGTTCGAGGGCAATACGATCTGCGACCAGTTTTCCGGTTTTGCTCAGGCGGTATTTCCCGGGCAGCACCTCCATCCATCCTTCGCTGATCATTGGTGCGATATGTTGCTGGAAATGTTGTAGGTATTTGGCACCCATTTGCGCAATTTTATTTGTTTCACTGCCCCAGATGGTGCGTAAAGTGGTCATAATGTATTCATTATACCGTTGGGTGGGGCTCAGGATTTCTAGTTCGAACGGGATCCGGTTTTCTTCAATGGCTTGCATGTAAAGCGCATTGTTGGCAATGTTCCATTGGCGGGAAACACCGTTGAATGAATGGGCGGATGGACCGATCCCTAAGTAGGGCTTTCCCAACCAGTAACTGCTGTTGTGTCGGGCGTAACGGCCAGGCAGGGCAAAATTGGATATTTCATACTGTTCGTAGCCCGCTTTTTCGGTCGCCATTT
>CAIVGO010000255.1 GCA_903905445.1 uncultured Bacteroidota bacterium | reverse complement strand
GTAACCCTGTCTGGCTTTAACCTGGCCATGGCCAACCTGAACTTGGACATTCAATTGGCTGATGGTATCCGCGTGTGTTTGGAAAACTATATGTCTTCCCGCCACCACTCCGAATTTTGGGTAAAAGGCGGCTACATCCAGATCGACAAATTGCCGATGTTCAACAACCCACAATGGTACACCGATTATGTACGGGTAAAAATTGGACATTTCCAGCCCAACTTTGGCGACATGCAGTTCCGCCGAACCGATGCAGGCAACGCCATGTTCAATCCATTTGTTGAAAACCTGATTTTTGATGCATTTACGACCGAAATTGGTGCTGAAGCGTATGTTTTCCCCATCAAAGGTTTGATGTTGATGGGCGGTATGACTTCCGGTTTCATCAACGGTAACATCGATAATTACCCGGATGCTGCGGTTGCACCTGCAGTAGAGCCAAGCCAGAAAAAACCTTCCATCACCTTGAAAGCGGCTTACGACAATAATTGGGGCGCATTGCGCTTCCGCCTGTCTGCATCTATGTACAACAACAATGGAAGTGCGCGCAACACCTTATATTCAGGTGACCGCGCTGGCTCGCACTACTTCATGGTTGCAGAGCCTTCTAACGGCACTTACGCTGGCAACAAAGACTCTGGTCGTTTCACTGGTATGAGCATTGGCAACAAAGTGAACGCAATTATGATCAATCCGTTCCTGAAATTCCACGGATTGGAAGTATTTGGATCTTATGAAATCATTAAAGGCCGTACCAACAGCGAAAAAAATGGCGATGAACGCGAATTCAACCAGGTGGCTGTGGAAGGTTTGTACCGCTTTCTGAAAGAGGAGCAAGCTTATGTTGGTGCGCGTTACATCCAGGCAAAAGGTAAAATTTTAACAAGCACAAACCCGAATACTTTTCAGGACATCGCCATCAACCGTTTGGCTTTTGCAGCAGGTTGGTTTCCTACCAAAAACATGATGCTGAAAGGGGAATATGTAACCCAGGAATATAAAGATTTTGCAAGAACAGACTACCGCAATGGCGCAAAATTTGGCGGATTTGTGATCGAAGCAATTGTTGGATTCTAAATTTTCTCGAAGGTATTGCAGGGGGCTGTTTCCTGTATTTTTTAGGAAACAGCCTCCTGCACCCCTTTTAAAAAATCTGCATCATGTGCCCACGGCTCCTCCCTTTTAGTACTTCTGGTGTATTGCTTTTGTTGTTACTAATCGGTTTAACCGGCAGTACCTGGCACAAAACAGACAACCTCAAAAAGCGGCTGCGCATAGAACAAGGCAGCAGGTTATATTTGAAAGGCACTTCTAATGTGAACAAATTTACCTGCGATTGTGCCGATCAATACCCCGAACAAATTTTGGAAGCAAAAAGCGCGGGTGGCTATGTGCAATTTCAGAAAGGCAGTTTGCACCTGAAAACTAAAAAATTTGATTGCCACAACCGGAAAATTGATGCCGATATGCAAAAAGCATTGGATGCCGACCATTTTCCAACCATCAAAGTTGCCTTGGTAGATGCCTTACAGGATATTAAATGCCTGCATGGTGGTTGTAAAGACTGGTTTGATGTAAAAGCAAACGTGCTTATTACCATCAAAGAGACCACGAATAAGGAGTTTTTACATGCCAAAGTTAAAATAATCGCACCCGATCGCCTCCTTGTACGCGGTGAAAAGGCCTTGCAAATGAGCACATTCGGGGTAAATCCACCAGAAGCCTTGTTTGGAATGATCAAAGTAGACGACTGGATCACTTTTCATTTTGATTTAATCCTCACGGTGGAAGCAGTAAACCATGATTAAGGTGGATTTGAAGGATGGATGGATCAAAATTGATTTTCAATGGATTTGCATCCAGCCGTTTTCCTAACTACTTAGCCTTGTAACTTGTTTTTCCATCTGCGAAGCCCGACACGTCAAAATCAAACGAATCAATTGTATCATCGTTTAAATTCAAACCATGAAAATATTTCTGCTTAAAGGCTTTGTTGCCGGCGCCGTTTTGCTGCTACTCAGCTATGCCGCGCTTTACTTTACCGTGATGTTCTTCCCGGATTTGGCAGAACAGTATTACGATCCCATTTTCAGCTTTGAAGGCATTAAAGGTACCATGTACTTCGTGCATCCTTTCGTGCTGAGCTTTGCCTTAGCCTGGTTTTGGCGCCGCTTTAAAAGCCTTTTTCACGGCCCTTTTTGGTGGCGTGGTATTGAAATGGGGCTCGTTTATGGCCTTATCGCAACCATACCTTCTATGTGGATTACCTTCAGTTCGCTGGCCGTTTCTTTCAGTTTGGTAGGAACCTGGTTGCTTTACGGGGTATTTCAAGCCATCGTGGTGGGCATTATTTTTGCAAAACTTAATCCGTAATATCCGGTTTTAATTCTATGTAAATGCGTAAATTGTATGGACGGGGCGACTGAAAAAGTCGCCCCGCCAATACAATTTACCCCGCTACCACAAATCCTTGATAAAATCTAAAGCAATAAAAAAGCCGATACACGCTTTTGTGCATCAGCTTTTTTATTGCTTTCCTCCAAAATTGCTTTAACTTGAAAAAGGCATACCGAATTATGCTTTTATAATCCGGTATGAACCATGACTTCAATATTGCTTTTTATTTTTACAGACCAGAGCATTTTGCAAAGTGTGCATCCTATTGCTCGATCTAATTACTTGCTTTTCTTTTGATGGGACAAATTTGCGATGGTTCCAAAACCTGCGCCCATCGTTTTCGGGAATTGGTAGGCATCTGCCTGTTTTTGGCAGGAATCCTTCGTTTTTTGGAAAAGCCGTAATAAGCAAAATGCCGGCAGGCAACCAGGGCATAAAAAAGGCCGACACACACGTTTGTGCGTCAGCCTAAATAGTTCTCCTCCATAGTGCTTGTTTATCTTAGTGTATTGGGCAGGACATACCGGAAGGCACTTTTGCAATCCGGCATGTTCCATGACCTCAATATTGCTTCCTGATTTGAGGCGATCGGGGGTGGGGGGTAATCTCAAAATCCTAGTTGCTCATTACTGTTGTCCCCGATCTGTTTGTTTGTTTTTTGCTTGCTTGATGATGCAAAGATGGGGGGAGCAAGCAGGCTGTCAGGGAACTTTTCGGGAAACAGTACGTGTGGGGATGTTTTTAGCAGGTTTCCTTCTTTTTTCATTTTTGGGACGAGTAAATGCCTGTTGATACTGTGCAACAATCTTTTTAAAATCTCGATTATCTTGCGCAAGTTTATCGATCGAATGGCATCTCAACATGCATTCTATCTACTGGCCTAATACGAGCAACATGAAATATTCCTTTTACCTGCTTTTCTTCCTTTGTTCTAGTCTGACAGCCTTGTTGGGCCAAGGTCCCGCTGTTACGAGTTGGGTACGCAACCCTGGAACGGAAACGGGTTACAACAACCTTCCGTCCAACGTTCAAATCGTACAGTATTCTACCAATAATGTGTACGTAAGTTGCAGCTGCATTCCGGGTTACGATATTGGCCCTTGGGCTGGCAATCCAAATATTCCGGTCAACAAGAATTTTGTCTATAAAATCACGCTAAACCCCACCAAAAACAACGGCACTCTAACCACCGTCGGCCTCGGCCACACGGGCGTTTGGAGCAACGGTGTCAGCGTATTTAATGCCGATGATGGCATGAGTTACAACAACCAGGGTGTGTGGAAACGCAATGCTTTGTACTGGGAAGGTTCGAGTTTTGATGATTGCCTCGGTCACCCTGCCCCAGGCGGCGAATACCACCACCATGTAAACCCGCGCTGTGTGTACGATGATACTGACAGCACCAAGCATGCACCTATTATCGGTTATGCCTTTGATGGATTTCCCATTTATGGCGCTTATGGTTTTGCCAATGCGGATGGAACAGGCGGTATTAAACGCATGCAGTCTTCTTACCAAATTCGCAATATCACCACCCGCACCACGCTCCCGGATGGTTCCACGGCAAGCGCGGCGGGGCCGGCTGTAAGTGCGCAATTCCCGATCGGTTGCTACATTCAGGATCACGTGTACGTGCAGGGCGCGGGCGACTTAGACGAACGC
>CAIVGO010000254.1 GCA_903905445.1 uncultured Bacteroidota bacterium | reverse complement strand
GAGTATGCAAAAGCAAGGGGATGTTGGCCGCAATGCACCCACCCTGATCAACAGTGTTTTTGCCGATAAATATTTTTACGACCTGCGTTCTGATCGTTTGGAGAGCCAGGAAGAACACGTTATTTTTAACAAAGCCGAGTTTAATACCACGTATTACGAAATCATCGACAAACTCAATCAAAGCAGCACGTATCGGCAAATGTTTCAGGAGGCCTTTGGTAAAGCACCCAATGCGCAGGACATCAGCCGCGCGCTTACCGCTTATGTGCGCAAATTGGTGGCATTCAATAGTCCGGTAGATCAATATTTACGCGGTGCACCGATTGAACTTGCCCCCGATGTACAAGCGGGTTTTAACCTCTTTATGGGCAAAGCGTTGTGTGCTACTTGTCATTTTGTTCCGACCTATGCGGGCCTGGTTCCACCGTATTTTACCGAAAATGAATCGGAAGTGATCGGTGTGCCACTTAATCCGAAGGCCCGTCAACTTGAAATTGATCCCGATCTTGGCAGGTTTATGAATGGTCGGCCGCGCGATCATGCACCCCATTTGCGCTACAGTTTCAAAACCACTACCTTGCGGAATGTTGCCTTAACAGGACCTTACATGCACAATGGGGCGTACGAGGATTTGGCGGCGGTGGTGGATTTTTACAATAAAGGCGGCGGTGCCGGACTGGGACTCGAGTTGCCGGATCAAACCTTGCCTTTTGATCATTTAAACCTGACCGCAAGCGAACAAAAAGCCCTGGTCGCCTTCATGGAAGCGCTTACGGATACGACAGGTATTGTTACAATTCCTGCCAAATTACCCAACTGTGAACTTAAACCGGAATGGAACTCCCGGAAAATTGGAGGACAATATTGATATGCGTAATTATTTGTTTTTCTTGCTTTTGTTTACGCAATGTACCCATGCACCCTTGTATGAACTGAAGGTTGAACAAGGCTCCGGTTCGGGTATATACGAGGCGGGTAAAGCGGTGTCCATTTCGCCACAACTGGATGGTGCCCTGCGTTTTGTAGCCTGGGAAGGTGCAACGGAGGTGTTGCCACAACCGCTTCTTGCTGTACAAGCATTCGATATGCCGGCAAAAGATATTTCCCTTTCGGCTTATGGGCTACCCATGGGGCAGTTTAGTTTTAAATATGAAATTTTACCCATATTTAAGCAAAATTGCGCTTTAAATGGGTGTCATCTGGACTCCAACCGGCTCACCAATTTTACGGATTATGCCTCGGTGACAGTTTCATTTTCCAAAATTCAGCAATACCTGCTTTCCGGTTTTATGCCGCTTAATCGGGTTATTGCTGCCGCTGATAAAAATGCCATCCTATCGTGGATTGACTCAGGAATGCCCAATAATTAATTCATGCGCTGGTCCTTAATCATCGTTTCCTCCCTGTTGCTTTTGCTGGGTGCTGCTTTTTCCACCTCAAACCAGGAGGTTTTTCCAAATCCGCCCTCAGATGGGGCACGTTTGGCCAAAATTTATTGCAGCAATTGCCATGCTTTTCCGGAGCCAGGTTTGCTGCCGCGTGCTATTTGGGAAAAAACGGTGTTGCCGCGCATGGGATATCAACTGGGCATTTTCCCGAACGATTCGGTTCGCCTGTCCTGGATAGAAACGGGGGCGGGCGGAAAAGCGATTCTGGCGGCCGGGCTTTTCCCCGCCAATCCCTTATTGTCTGCGAGCGACTGGCAAAAAATAGTGCAGTTTTACCTTAAAAATGCGCCGCAGCGCTTAGATCAGCCTGCCTTGCCTGCGGTAAACATGGATTTGCGGTTGTTTGAAGTTCAAAAACCGACGTTTCAATTGCGACCGCCCAGCAGTACCCTTATCCGGTTTAAGTCTGACGGCGGCCTGTACCTGGGAGATGCCAACAGTCAGCAAATCTTTTGGTTAGACGCTCATTTGAACCTGCAAAAACGCACCAAACTGGCAGAGGGCATCGTCCAGATACAAGCAGATACCACCTCCGAAATTTTCACCTTAATGGGTTCATTTAGTCCAACCGACGCGCCTGTTGGGGCCATTGTTCGGATCCCCAAAAAAGGCAATCGGGCCGAAATCTTGCTGGATGGATTGCAGCGACCGGTACACAGCGATTGGGTGGATTTGAATGGCGATGGTCGGCAGGATGGGGTGGTGTGTGAGTTTGCCAAATGGACCGGTAAGTTGGCCTGGTGGGAGCAGGATACGTTGGGGAATTATCAACCCCATATTTTGCGCAATCGGCCGGGCGCGATCAAGACGTATGTGCGCGATTTTAATGGCGATCATTTTCCAGATATTATTGCCCTGTTTGGGCAGGGCGATGAGGGTATTTATCAGTATTTGAACGATGGCAAGGGCAATTTCACAGAAAAATGTGTACTCCGTTTTCCGCCTTCCTGGGGCTCCAGTGCTTTTCGGCTGGTGGATACCAACCAGGATGGCCTTGAAGATATTGTATATACTTGTGGTGATAATGCGGATTATCAGCCTATTTTAAAACCCTATCACGGTATTCGCGTTTACACCAACGCTGGTTTGGGGATTTATCGGGAAACCTTTTTTTACCCTTTGCACGGTGCGTACGATGCGATTCCTGCCGATTTTGATCAGGATGGCGACCTGGATATTGCGGCAATATCCTTTTTCCCGGATTTTGAAAATCGACCGCAGGAGGCATTTTTATATTTAGAAAACAAAGGCGCGTGGCAGATGGAGGCGTTTAGTTTTCCAGCAGTGACAACAGGTCGCTGGATGTTGCTGGATGCGGGCGACCTGGATCGGGATGGTGATCTGGATCTTGCTCTTGCGCCTTTAAGTTTTGAAGTAGTGCCCGATCGGGGTGAAATGCAGCGTTGGATTTCGGAGGGACTGCCTTTTTTGGTTTTAAAGAACACGGCCCATTAATTGGTAAGCCAACAAGTCTAATGATGTGTATTAAAGAATAAATGTTATACTTGCCTCGGCTTTTGGCCCAGTAATGGTTTTCAGACGTAAAAAATATTCATGATGCGTTTTTTTTCTTTTTTCCTTTTTGCGAGCCTTTTCGTTGGCTTTATGGCTTGCCAATCAAGCACCACCCAGAAATCGGCTAAATCCGGACCCAAGAATGGCCATCAGCGTATGGTAGCCATTTTGGATAGTATTTTCCGAAATGAAAATCCGGATAAATGCTACAACCTCAATAGCCGGAGTGCTGCAAAATTTAAGGAAATGCTCTCGAAGGCCAGATCCCAGCAAGAACAAATTATTGGCAATTTTAAAGTAGCGGAACAATTGTTGTATGCGGGTCAAACGGAGGAGTCTATTGATGTTTTGAATCGGATCATTGGCGATAATTTTGCGGCAATGAGCGAAGAGAATAAGTTATTGTTCGACCTGTATGCGTTGGCTTACCTGCGTTTGGGGGAACAACAAAACTGTATTCAAAACCACACTTCTGAATCGTGTATCATTCCGATTGCCGAAGCGGGGCAGCATAAACTGGTGGATGGATCTACCCGTGCAATCGAAATATATACCAAGATATTAGAAAAATTTCCCAAGGATAGTCAATCCAAGTGGCTCCTCAATATTGCCAACATGACCCTGGGGAAATACCCAAGTGGCGTACCTGCGGCCTTTCGCATCCCGGAATCGGTGTTTAAGCCTGCAAATGGCCCTAAGTTTAAGGATATTGCGATTGATTTAGGGCTTTCCCACCGCAATGTATCGGGCGGCGTTTGTATGGAAGACTTTGACAATGATGGTGATTTGGATATTTTTATTACTTCCTATTTGTTGAACAGTCAATGTCAATTTTACAAGAACAACGGCGACGGCACCTTTACAAACCGCACCAAGGAGGCGAATTTGACCGGAATTGTAAGCGGATTGAACACCGTACATGCCGATTATGACAATGATGGCGACCGGGATATCTTGATTTTGCGGGGCGGCTGGCTGGATGGCGGTTTGCACCCCAATTCGCTGTTGCGCAACAACGGGGATGGCACCTTTTTGGATGTAACCATCGAGGCAGGCATGTTGTCGTTTCATCCCACCCAAACGGGCACCTGGGCCGATTTTAACAGCGACGGGTTTTTGGATTTATTTATCGCCAATGAAAGTTCGAAAGTAAAAGGTCTGCATCCATGCGAGTTGTATGTAAACAATAAAAATGGCACGTTTACCAATGTTGCCGCGCAAGTTGGCCTGGACCGCACTGGATTTTTTAAAGCCGTGGCTGCCGGTGATATCAACAACGATCAGTTGCCCGATTTGTATTTGAGTGATTTTAGTGCCGAAAATCAGTTGTGGGTAAATCAGACTACAGATCCAGATCATATGGTTTTTCAAAATATGACCGAAAAGGCAGGGGTTGGGAAACCGGTGAATAGTTTCCCGGTGTTTATGTTTGATTTTAACAACGACAGTTGGCTGGATTTATTCGTGGGTGGCTATGATCCAAAATTGTTGGACAACGCGGCCGGGGTGGTATTGGATGAATATTTGGGCAAAAAAGCACCGGGCGATTTTGTGCGCTTATATCAGAATAAAGGGGACGGAACCTTTCTGGATGTGACGCAAAAAATGGGCGTGAACAAAATCATGTTTGGCATGGGCAACAATTTTGGCGACATCGACAATGATGGATGGCTTGATTTTTATATTGGAACAGGAACACCCGATTTGCGTTCCCTGGTACCCAACCGCATGTTTCACAACAAAAATGGCAACGCATTTGAAGAAATAACGATGAATGGGTTTGGCAACATTCAAAAAGGACACGGCATTGCTTTCGGCGATGTAGACCAGGATGGCGACCAGGACATTTATATGGTGATGGGTGGCGCGTATGAAGGCGATTTGGCGAACAATGTGTTATTTCAAAATCCGGGCAACGAAAACAAATGGGTAACACTTGTTTTAGAAGGAAAAACGGCCAACCGCGATGCCATTGGCGCCAGAATCATCCTGACGGTAAAAACCTTGGATGGTAAAACCCGTAAAATTTACAACTCGGTGGGTACGGGCGGTAGTTTCGGATCGTCTTCTTTGCGGGCAGAAATTGGTCTGGGCAACGCCAGCAGCATT
>CAIVGO010000253.1 GCA_903905445.1 uncultured Bacteroidota bacterium | reverse complement strand
GTCATCCGTGCGCGTCATCTCAAACTCTTTCATATCCCACACTTTTGTCCAGGACTTAAAATTGGTACGAATAAATGGATAACGCTGTTTTTGGCTGCTGTTGTTGCTGCCCGGCTCCTGATACTGGGTGCCTCGAAACAAATTCATCACAAAATAACGCTTGTCGTCGGTGGTGTACATCTGCCCGCTATCCGATAAAATTTGATTAAAATTCAATCGACCCACGTTACTTTGATCCTCAATCAATACATCCGAAATTGTTTCGCCATCTTTTTCTTTATCGCCAATACGGATCACAAACTGCCGAAAATCTTCGTTAAAAACGCCTTTTTCGAGCGTTAATGCCGGTTTTTGCTTGCGAATGTCATACAAGCGCGATTTGAATTTCAAATTGGAAATAGGAATCAGAAAGTCGGAACAAACGTAGGAAAATGCCGCAATGCCCACCGCGCAAACAATCAAACTGCGCATCACCCGCAGCAGCGATACACCCGCCGATTTCATACTCGACAACTCATAACGTTCTGCTAATGAGCCCATTACCATCACAGAAGCAATCAACACGGCAATCGGCAAAGCCATCGGAAAAGTGGAAATGGACAAATAGGCAATCAATTCCACCATCACCAATATGTTGACCCCTTTGCCCGCGATTTCGTCAATATACAACCACAAAAATTGCATGATCAATACGAAAAGCGCAATGCCAAAGGACACGGCAAACGGCCCTACAAAACTCTTTAGCAATAATTGATCTATTTTTTTCAAAATGGGTGGGTTCTAAATATCAAATACTGGCTTAAACGCTTTCAAGGCGGCAATCGTTGCCACCGGATCTTTAGCACTAAATACACTGCTGCCCGCCACCAGCACATCAGCTCCAGCCTGCAACAAAACTTCCGCATTTTGAAGCCCCACCCCGCCGTCTATTTCAATCAGGGTCGCTGCATTGCGGGTATCAATCAGGGTGCGCAAACGACGCACCTTATCCAAAGTGCGGTAAATGAATTTTTGCCCGCCAAAACCCGGATTTACCGACATCAAACACACCAGGTCTACATCTTCAATCAAATCCTCCAACACCTCAATGGGCGTATGCGGATTCAAGGCCACCCCGGCTTTTGCGCCCGTTTCCTTGATTTGCGCAATGGTTCGATGTAAATGCGGACAGGCCTCGTAATGCACCGTAATCACCGCTGCGCCTGCTTTTCGAAAAGATTCGATGTATTTTTCGGGTTCTACGATCATTAAATGCACATCCAGCGGCTTTTGGGCCATTTTGTGCATCGCTTCTATGATAAACATGCCAAACGTAATATTCGGCACAAACCGGCCATCCATCACATCCAGGTGAAACCAATCGGCTTCACTGCCATTCACCATATCCATTTCGGCGCCCAGTTTCGTAAAATCAGCAGCCAGTACCGAAGGCGCTATAAGATGTTGTCGTGCCATAAGTTCGTAATTCGGTGTTCGATATTTGGTGTTTAAAACTTTTACCGTACAATCACAATTTGCTCTGGTAAAATCATGGGCATACGTTTCATCCGCAAAAATAATTGCGCCGTTGCCACCACATCTTTTTCACAATAGGTCGCAATACGGTCCAAATCGCGTTCTTCCCAATATACCCCCGCTACATCACTGCCATCCATGTCATCTTTGGGGGATGGGAAATTGAATACCGCTGCCAACAGACGCAAAGAGGTGTAGTTTTTGTTATCACCAAACTTCCACATCTCCAGGGTGTCTACCAAATGTTTGGTCTCCCAGGGCTTTTTACCGGCAATATCCAGCAGGCGTGGAAGGGGTAATTGATTGACCAACATGCGTCTGCAAATGTAAGGAATGTCAAACTCCTTGATATTATGGCCACAAATGGCAAACTTATCCGGGTTGTTAAAATGCTTGTTGAGCAACACACTGAAATCTTCTAGCAAATTAGCTTCAATATGATTGGTAAAAGACTTGAGGCGCAACAAAGGCAACTCATCGCCCGGCTGCTTGGTCAAAAAACCAGCCGAGATGCACACGATCTTGCCAAACTCCGCATAAATGCCCGCGCGGGTGCGAAAAGCCTCCGCAATTTCATCGTATTCCAACTCCTCGTCTTGCCGACGCAGAATTTGGCGGGTTTTGTACCCCCACAATTCTTGTAACTCCTCATTCAGATCTTCGAAATCGGCTGCACCCGGCACCGTTTCGATATCCAAAAACAAAATATTGTACAGATCAAATGCATCAAAAACAGACATAAGGCAAAAATTTTTGTGGCGGCAAAGGTATAATTTATCTGCTGTTTCTGTTTTAACTAAAAAAAAGCGACGATTTCATATTATTTTCTTAACAAATTATTCAATTGATTTTCAGTTATTTGCGCCACAAAACAGCTTGTCCCTACAAAAACTTTCTTTCTACCCAGGCAATAAAGCAAGAGCCATTGCGGTTAAATGTGCAGTTTTTCAATCGGCGAAACCATTTAATCGCATGACAATCTTCGGGAGAAAGGTTGATTATGTTTTCAAACCAATTACAATCACTAACGTTAAACCTTTCATTTTCAGAGTATGAACACTCCCACCAATTTCAATCAGCCCACGACCCCTTCTAACTTCGGTGGCTCTAACGACAACAACGGCCAAAAGCGTCTTACTACCATCATGGGTGTTGCCATCGCCATCCTGCTTGGTTTGTGCGTTTTCTTGTTGGTGAGCAAATACAAAACCGGACAAGCGCTGACGTTGACACAAACGGAGTTGACCGAGCAAAAATCTGCCTTTGCCGACCTTGATTCTAAATACAACGAAGCAGTTACCCAGTTAGAACAACAAAAAGGGATCAACGCTGAATTGGACAACAAAATCAACGAACAGTTGCAGCAGTTGGAAGCACAAAAGAATGAAATCACGGGCCTTATCCGCGATAAAAAAGACTACCGTGCTGGTATGGCACGTCTGGAAAAACAGAAAAACGAATACCTCGCGCAAATTGATGAGCTGAAAAAACAAGTAGGTATCCTGACTGAAACCAATCAGCAACAAGGACAGCAAATATCTTCGCTCTCTACCACGCTGAACGAAACCAAAACCAAATTGGACGAAGAAAGCACTGCAAAAGCAGCATTGGTTTCTGAAAAATCAACTTTGGAAGCGGAAAAAACACAGTTGGCTAAAAAAGTGGACATCGCTTCTGCTATCCGTGTGAAAAACGTAACTACCAAATCGGTGCAAGTAAAAAGCAATGGCAAGGAAAAAACCAAAAGCCGTGCTGGTAAAGTAGACAAATTGAATATCTGCTTCACTACTGAGCCAAATGAAGTAGTTCCTGCTGGTGAAGAAACGTTCTACCTGCGCATCATCGACCCAACCGGCGCTCCTTTGGCGATCGAAAGCCTGGGTTCTGGTGTTGCTACCGACAAACGCAACGAATCTGACGTGCGTTACACAACAACTGCTACTTGCAACTACCAAAACGGCGAAACAAACGTATGTGGTAGCTGGCAGCCTGGCCAAAACTTTGCAAAAGGAAAATACAAAGTGGAGGTTTACAACAAAGGTTACCTCGTAGGCAGCGGCGCATTCAACCTGAAATAAAGGTATCCCCCCTATATGAACAAACTTACGCCTTCCACCCGCTTGGGTGGAGGGCGTTTTTTTATTTAAAATCCAAAAATACCCCAATCGCCGTCGAAGGCGCTGCCAAAACATTCTGCCCACTTAAAGCGCCCGTAACACGCGCCGACACACCAAAGGTTTTCTTTGCATTCAGGTAATACAACACTTCTGGTCCGATGCCCATATATTCCACATTGTTGGAAAACAAGCCAGAGGCAGCCGCTTCAACCGAGCCATTTTGTAAACTTTCTATCCCGTTTACTTTTAAAATGGCCAGTAAATGATCCTGGAAAAATTTGTACCCGAATTCAAAATCATAGCGGAATTCATCGGAAAAACCTTTGGTCCGGTTGTTTAATCCAAGAGAACCTTGCACCCACCAGCGCGCACTGCCCTTCCCAGCGCTTACTTTTAACATCTGATTGAACTCCCCATCGCCGGTAAACAGGCCATCTACTTGCCGGGCATCGCCTGTAGGTAGCCCGAACATCACCGTTGTGCTTAAAGCAAACCGTTTTACGGGCAGTGCAAAGCGCAAAGCCAGGTCAACATCGCCTACGTTATTATTGACAATACCCTGTTCGATCACCTGGCCCGTTTGCCTGCCTTTGGTTTCGTTGATTACGTTGCGCACGTAAAATGGCACGTTTGCGGTAACCGTGAGTTTGTTTAAAAGGCCATATTCCCCGTAAAAACTGCTGGTGTAGTTTCCAAGGGTTCGAAATGGCGCCACATCACCCCGTTCATCAAAAATATTTTGGGCATAAATGCGGGCAAAATCCAGCTTGTAAAAACCCTTGCCTTTACTTCTGGTCCAGGCTTGTGCGCTTGCCATACTTGGGAGCAAGCAAATCACCAGCAACAAGCGAAAAGCATGTTGAACAATCTTTTTCATATAAAATTTTTATTGTTTTAATTCGGCTGCGCCAAAAATGGGACCCAAAACGCAATAAAGCACGACGTATTTATAATTGGCCGGATTAACACCGGCAGGGACCGTCCAACTTTGCACCCCGGAAAAGGCGCTTAGTTTATTGGACGTAATTTGGGCGCTGCTCCCATTGATTACGTTGCTGCCCGGTGTAACAGAATAACTGCCGTTGAGATGGTTGGTTAGTAAAACGTACACGCTTGGGCCGGGACTGGTGCCGAAATTGGACGCTGTGCGCAGCTGGGTAACCCCATTGACGGTTTGCAAATACACATTGCCTTTTGCAAAATAGTGGGTGTTGACCGTCGTAAATACGCCTTGTTTAAAAAAGGTGGTATCGCTGGTGCCCGGATTGCCGGAGCCGCCCGCTTGGTTTAAAACGAGCGAGTCTACCAGATTCCCATTGCTGGCATACAACGTGGCTTTACCTGGTGCAAGGGTTTGGGCTTTACCATTGGCATCAATCGATACTTTTTCGGGGGCGCTGCTGCTCCAAACGATTGATTCTGCAGCCTCCTCAATACCATATTGGTTGGTATATTGGGCTGAAAAAACTTGCGTTTGCAAGGCAGGTAACGTGGTGATGCGCGGAAAAATAGAGATCCGCTCTGGTACGATGGGATCGTCGATGTAATCGGTTCCGACACAAGCCGAAACCGATAATACACCTAAAAGCGCTGACAATTTAAGTATTTTTTTCATGTTATGTTTGGTTATGTTTGTTACCCGTTTTCTGTAAAACCTGGATAAAGCGTCATACCACCATCTACAAAAATGGTGGTGCCGTGGATATAATCAGATTCATCTGAAGCCAACCACACGGCTGCTGCACCGATATCCGAGGTTTCTCCCACCCGCGAATAAGGAATGAGTTCCAATAGTTTTTGCTCGGCTTCCGGCGTTTCCCACGCTGATCGGTTGATGGGCGTTTTGATGGCACCCGGTCCGATGGAATTGACCCGTATTTTCATAGGGCCGTATTCTTGCGCCAAGGATTTCATCATCAGCATGACGCCGCCCTTGGATGCCGCGTAATTTACATGGCCCCCCCAAGGTATTACTTCATGCACAGATGACATGCAGATGATCTTACCCAAAGCGACCGAAACGTCGGGACGCGGACCTCTGCGCAAAAATTCACGCACTGCCTCACGCGCGCACAAGAACTGTCCGGTGAGGTTTACATCTAATACGAATTGCCAATCCTTCAGGCTCATTTCGTGAAATGCGGCGTCGCGCTGCAATCCGGCATTGTTGACTAAAATATCCACGGTGCCAAAAGTGGAAATGGTTTCCTGGAACATCGCAATGACTTGATCCTCTTTGCTGACGTCGGCTTTATAGGCAATGGCATGTCCGCCCAATTGGGTGATTTCATCCACAATTTGCTGGGCTGCTTCATCGCCAAAAACATAATTGACCACCACATTAGCGCCTTCACGGGCCATGGCATACACAATGGCGCGACCGATTCCTGAATTTGCACCGGTAACAATGCAGGTTTGTTTTTTGAGGCGATTGTTGGGTTGCTGGTACATATTATTTATATTTTAAAGATGGATGGGTTTAATTTTCAAGCAGATGTGCGCCTACCCGCAGAGCATTGGCCATGGCGGTAAGCGATGGATTCACCGCGCCGGAAGAAGGGAAAAAAGAAGTATCTACCACATACAGATTGTCGAGGTCGTGGGCTTTGCAATGAAGATCAAGTACCGATTCTTTAGGATCCGTACCAAAGCGACAAGTTCCATTTTGATGGCTCACCCCACCTGATCCAAGTTTAAAACCGTAATATTTGGTGCTCTCTCCTACCCCTTCCTGTTCGGCAACTTGATCCATAATTTGCACCAATTTAGCATGCAAACGCTGGTAGGCTTCCAGGTTATTGGCCGTGTAATGCACCTGAATTTCGCCGGTTTCATCTACGAGTACGCGATTTTCGGGTTGTGGCAAATCTTCAGCAGTGATAAAGAAATCGACAATATGACCTGCAAAATGGTCCATATCGCGGCCGTTTGTGTCCATATCATCCCCTACTGCGTCAATCAACAACAATGGATCGGCTTTTCCCATATTTTGAATGGAACCCAACGGGTAAAGGCTATCGGGAGCGCCATGGTAAAAATCGGCAATCAGGATGGCTTTTTGAAACTTGGAAGGATTTGGAGTAGCCGAATAAGCCAACACGATGCCGTTGTTGTGTACCATCAGGTTGCGACCCACTAGGCCACTGCTGTTGGCCAGCCCGTTCGGATGTTGTTCATTCGCAGAATTGAGCAATAAAGCGGCCGAATTTACAGCGCCACAAGCCACTACGATGGTGTCGGCAAAATAGGTTTCTTCTGTGCCGTTATGCGTTACAGTAACACTTTCGACCCGTTTACCGCTGGAATCTGTATTGATTTTCAATGCTTTACGGTTGGTTAAAAGCGACACATTGGGGTGCTGTAACGCTCCTTGAATGCCTACCACATGGCTATCCGCTTTTGCACCGGTTGGGTCGGGATAACCATCGTACAATTCCATGTTGATGCGGTCTGTAACAGAACCCTGCGCATCTTCTGGTAACCGAATGGCGAGTGGAATGGCACTTGGATGGTAACCTTGCTGGCGTATTTGGGTAGCCAGGGTTTCCATACGTGGTTCAAAAGGCAAGGCTGGAAATGGATAATCGGTATCCGCTGGGGGCTCGGTTGGGTCTTGTCCACGGGTGCCATGTACGGCATAAAGGGCTTCAGCCTGATCGTACCAAGGGGCAAAATCGGCATATTTGAGCGGCCAGGCTGGCGAAACGCCATCGAAATGGGGCCGGGCTTCAAAATCCTGTTCCCGCAAACGCAACAGCGCACCACCGTACATTTTTGTGTTTCCACCCACCCAGTAATGCTGATAAGGTGAAAACAATTGCTGGTTGCGGTCGCGCCAAAGTTCCGTGGTCTTGTATCGTCCCTGGGCAACGGCAATTGGATCCCAGTTTTCTTTTTCTTTGGGCAAAAAATCGCCGCGCTCCAAAATTAAAATGCGCTTACCGCTTGGTGCCAGTTGGTGGGCCAAGGTTCCTCCCCCTGCGCCCGTTCCGATGATGATAAAATCAAATTGTTGCATGCTGCTTTGTCTTTTTTCAAATGATAGGACAAAGGTGCGGGACCTCGCAGCAAGCAAATGTTACGGGGGTTACATCCCCAAAATTAGTTCAAATTAATTGTTCCACATTGGACACAAATAACTCTTTCCGGCCATTAAACCGCACGACGCCCTCCATTTCAAGATCGGTAAATAAAAGTGAAACAGTTTTGCGGGAAGCCCCGATCAGCGCCGCAATATCGCTTTGGGTAATGTCCAATTCCACTTTGGTGCCACTGGCGTGTGCGGTGCCAATATCCCGACAAAGGTCTTTTAGAAACGCGACCAGGCGTTGGCGGGCATCTTTGAACAATAGAATTTGCAATCGGCGCTCAAGGCGTTGGGATTTTTCGCCAAAACGTTTGGTAATTGTGAGCGAAAAGGGCACATAATCGCGCATCAGTTCTCTGGCTTTATCCACCCCTAATCTACAAATCATGGTACGATCCACTACCGCTTGTGCAAACTCGCGGTAACGGGCCTGTCCAATCAGGGCGGTTTCACCCAAAATTTCGCCCTTAGACAAAAATGCGAGCACCTGTTCGTTGCCCTCCGGATCATAAAAACTGACTTTGACCTTGCCCTCCGCAACTAAAAATATTTCGCGTACAGGGTCTCCTTCCATGAATAAGAAGTCGGTTTTGTTGTAACAACTTAAGGGATGTGTTTTCAAATGGTCTTTGTATTTGTACGGACACAACATTTCGTACAAATCGACTTCCTCAAAAAACCAGACGCTTTTCTGATTCATAATGCCTTTATTAAAATCGGTTGATTAATTGTTTTTTACACATGATTTAAAGGTACACGCCGGGAAAAAACCAGGTCGCTTCCCAACACCATACGGATTGAAAAAATACAGTCTTCCCAGTCGGCATACGGTACGCGGTTATCAATTTGCCCTAAATGATGCTTGAACTGGCGATTGTGACAGTAATCGCGCACTTCCAATTGTGCATGTTTCAAACGCGGTGCAACTTTGATAAGCAATTCTTTTTTGTCAGCGTCTAAGCCGAATTGAATCATTTCGTCGGAAATACCATGCGAATGATCGGGCATGCCACCCAGTAACCAGGCTAAAGCATGTTCAAATTCGCGTGCCCAAAAATGCTCGGAATGGGTGCCATCGGAGTGTAAATCATAGTGCATCAAATCCTCATTGTAACCTGTCTCCAACAAAATTTCGTACAAATCCAGCAGTTGGCCGACCATTTCTTCACTTTCCTGCTGTCCGGCCATCAACAATATTTTTACTGGCTGGGTAGGTATGCGGGATTTAACCCAATCAAACAGGTTTTCTGAAAACCATAAAGCGGGTGAAAAGACACCCGCAAAACCAAATACATCCGGTTTTTCCAAAACAGCATACAAGGAAAATAAGCCTCCCATGCTGCTGCCGATGATTCCGGTATGTTCCTGTTCAACACGGGTACGTAAATGCGTATCGATGTATGGCTTGAGCGTCTCGCAAATAAAATCAAGATAAGCCCCGCCTTCCCCGCCGCCGTGTTCGGGATTGGGCCAGGGGGCGTATTCGTCAATGCGGTGATGTTCCCCGTTTTCAATGCCAATTAAAATGGGCGCTTGCGCTTGCAGCATGGGGTGTTTTAAAAATAACTGGTGCATGGCTTTGTCAATGTCCCAGGAACCAAATTTTGCATCCGGATTGTCAAAAAGATTCTGCCCGTCCTGCATATACACCACCGGATAACGCTTTTTCGGATTCATCCAGTAATCGGGCGGAAAACAGGCCCAAATACGGCGATTTCTCCCTAATTGAGGCATATACAGGTTTGGGTGCAAGAGCCGCACAATGCCTACGGGGTGCTTAGGAGGAATGTCTACCCAGGAATTTACCTGTACATACAAACTACTTTCTGAATCTACTTGAAATATACGGTTTGGAATCATACGCCCATATTCGTCGCCTTCCTCGGCCGACCAGTCGCCGCGGGTTAATTTGCATTCCAATTGTGTAAGGTCTGTTTCAAAATTCAACTCGTACACTCCATCAGATTGCATTTTAAAACAAAAATCCAGATGATTGGGCATCCATTCATTGAAATTGCCTGCCAAATAAAAGACCGCGTCTTTCGGCGTGTTGATCGGTAAAGAATGGATTTGAAATGTTATGCGGTACATCCGTTTAAATTAATGACACATTGGACCAGCGTCGAGTGCATATTTGTTGATTCGTTGAACTGAAGTGGTGTCAACATACAGGACATTCCAATTATCATGGGCCTGTACAAGCCCGCACAATCCAACCCCACTCCCCACATAAGGCTGTAAAAATGGAAAAAGGGGGCTGCCATTTTCACCCACCAAAAGATAATAGGAATCTTTTCCCTGTTCATCGCGCACTTTCATCAGCGGCGGAATACCGCCTGCCAAACAGCGCACGGCGCAGTCCTGGTGGGGCTTGCCTTCCCCTGGATTCATTACGCCTAAAAAACACTTTGGGTCTGTTATTTCTCCCCGCAAGCTGACAGAGGTCGAACCTGGCGCAGGTCGGGAAGGGCTGTTCCCCTCCTCTGGGCTTTTTTTATCCAATAAAGCGATGTTTTTAACTTGCAGGGCGATTTTACCATCCCTGTAAATCAAAAATCCGTCGACGCGTACCGTACTTTCTGCGGGAATGGTGTTCGGATCGGCAGAAAAACCATGTTTACCCATCCCTACCAACAAAATAGAACAGGGCGGCAGTTGTCCATACACCGGATCTTTATCGGTTAAGCGCAAAAAAGGTAAGGGGCTCGGGGTAAATTTTCCAACGAGGCTGGTTTCTTTCCCATATTCAAAAACGCCATTGGAGAATCCCTTTTGGAAATAAACAAGACCGCAAATCAACAATGGAAGCGACAAAACACTTACTAAAATAAACTGTCTGGTCCGACGTGCAAAAGACGGGGGCGCTTTCGCCAGCCAACCAATATAAAATTCTTCTTCTTCTTGCATTTTTGGGGCGTTTAGATGGACATAGAAATTTGTGCTGGGTTCCGCGCTGTACCTTCCGGGAATGGACTTGGGTTTATATAAACACTGGACCCCAATACAAACACATCATAAGTGGCCAATTTTTCGGTAAATGGCGGTGGAGATTGCCCATTTTCCGGCAAATATTGGTACCCATGCCATGGACAAGTGATGCAACCATCAATAATGCGTCCTTCACTCAACGGGCCATTTTGATGTTTGCACAAATTATGGACTGCCGAAACTTTGTCCTCATAGCGAAATAAGGCAATGTTCTCCTTGCCAATAATCAGCATTTTGGCTTTATTCATAGCAATTTCTGACCATTCGCAGGCGTAAACAAAGCCTTCGGGTACTTGCGGGTTCGATGTTTTATCGGCATCACGCTCAGATGCAGCATCTGTTTTATGTTGTTTCATTGCTGCGGCAACGTGAAACCCAAGCACTAAAAACATACCCAGGCCAACCATTCCAATCAACACGGGCGATTTTTCAAGTTGAATCACCCCCAACATCACATGCATTACCAACAAGGTATATGCAAAATAAACGCTCATGTGTAAACTTTTCCATACCCGTGGACCCAAGTTTTTAAGCCAAAAATCGTGGCTGGTTGCAGCCATCAAAAACAAGATGAGCAAGGCAAAAAAGCCCAGGGACTGAAAGGGAAATCGCGCTAAAGAACCATATTGTGTATTGGAAGTAAACAAGGAAACCATCGGATCCACATTACCCAAGGCATGAAACTGGAACAAATTGAGTATTCCATGCATTAGCGCTACCAAAAACATGGCTACCCCAAAATGCCTTCTGTTGTACAATAAAGGTAAAAACCGCCGATCGAAGCGGCACAACGGACCAATGATCAGGATCAGGTGCAACATCAAAAAGCCCAGGGTACCGGTTGCTCGAATGAGGGTCGTTTCGATGGTACATGTTGGATGAAAAACCGACTGTAATCCAATGAACAACAAGAGATAAACCCCTATGAACGAAATTAAAATCCGGTCGTACAAACGCTTATGGGGTGTCCAGTGGACAGGATCGTAGGAAAGAGCCATTATGATGGGTAGTTTTCAAGTTTTTTAAAAGGAAATTTACCAGCGCACGTCTGGAATTACCCATATGGCGGCAAGCCAGGCAATGGGCAACAAAATGGCCAAACAATACCAGAAATAACGGTGCATTTTACGCAATCGGATGTTCATGTTACGGTGCTTTTGAATCGTTGTTGCGGTGATTTGTCACGCTTTGCAGCCATTTCCAACATAGGAACGGCCACAAGGCAACGCTACCAGGAAAGAATAAAAGCCGTGTCAGCCAGGAAATTCCTTTTGCATCGTGGTCCAATTGTTGTGCGCCACGCAGTACAAACCAGATGGCAAAAACACACCCGATGGCTCCATAAAGGTAAAAAATTGTAACCAGTAAGGTTGCGAGTTCCATGTTAAAAAATGTTGAATTTCAAACAGTTACGCTTGATTGTACAATTTTACGACGGTTTCCCGAAAGTTTTCACCCGTTGCTCCTAAAAGGAAGGCAATTGTTTCGGCGGCGACATCTGGGGTGACCCATTCCTCTGCTTCGGCGTCCGGAAAGGCATTGCGATTCTGTGGCGTGTCCAGTAAAGAGGGAATAATGACACTGGCCCGGATATTCTTGAATTTGCCCTGGTCGTTGATGATTTCGGCCAAACGGAACACCAGCGACTTCGATAAAGCATAAGCCAATTGGCTTTTTCCTTCTGCAGGATTAATGGCCGGACGCGCGCCAATAAACACAAATTGCCCGCTGCCCCGGCGTTCAAAATAATCCATCAATGGGCGCACGATATTGTAGGCCGTCGTAAAATTCAGGCTGATCATTTTGTCAATTTCATAACCAGTCGTTTCTGCAATACCACCCGGTTGCCAGCCGCCCACAATACAGATCGCCGTCTCCACCGCCGGATCAACCGCAATGATGTTTTTTACATAACCCTCCGAAACGGTTTCATCGGCAAGATTCAAAAACTGGGTATGAACCCGCCCAGCCAACGCGGTCTCGCTGAACTGCCGAGAATTCTCTCCCAGGCCCAAAACCGCATAGATTTTATGACCATCTTCGGCAAATCGACGAACAACAGCCTGGCCGAGGTTACCCGCAGCGCCTGTAACAATGATAGATTTCATAATTGGATCGTGTTGAAAATGAATGATTTCCTTTTATTGCCACAAAATTAAAGGAACCAAAAAGGCTGAAAGTTTACCTACGTAACATTGGACTTAAAAGCTTATTTTTCTTTTCCCGACATACTGCAGACAAATTCGGATTTTTGACACAGGTACCAGCGCCAAAGCATGGCTGCACTCAGCATACCGGCCGTGGGCGCTGTTAAATACAGCCAATAATCGTTGAAATGCAGTGCAGCGACGGCCGAACCCAGGGTACGCGCCGGATTGATCGACATGCCCGACAAAGGCGCTTCCAGGCTGATGTAAACCATGACCAACATGCCCGCAAAAATTCCGGTGTAAGGTGCCGTTCTCGACGCGTTGCTGCTATATAAAACCAGCAGGATCATGCCCATGGCTAGGAAGTATTCGGCAATAAATGCAACCAGTACGCCCTGCTTTCCAGGTAGGGTTTGTACAAAATTGACTGCTGGATCGCTCAATATTATCGGAAAAATGCTTTTTGCTATTTGCATGGCCACTACTGCGCCCATTATTTGCGCAATGATATACGCCAAAGCATCCCAAAGTGCTATTTTCCTTAAAAACAAAAAAGCAAGGGTGACGGCGGGGTTCATGTGCGCACCTGAACGCCTGCCCCAGGGCGAATAAATCAACGCGATTGCGGTACATCCCATCATGATGCCAATCAAACAACGACGCAGCATCGGATCGGTAATGTTTTCTCGAATTGGCAGGTAAGGCAATTCAATGATCGATACAAAAAATGTAGCCGACAACATAAACATACCCAAAGCCCAGGCCTCAATAGCGTAATTGAGCCAGTTTTGTTTAAATACTTGAATCATGGTTATTGGAAGTGCGATTTTTTAACTGAAAATGGAATGGAAGTAGACTTCTTTCCTTGCAGCTTTTTCAATTCGAACAATACTTTGATCAGTGCTGCCACCGACCAGGCTTGCTGCACGGTTCCTTTTCCAACACGCGGCAATTTCCCGTCAAAAACCTCCGAAATACCTAAGATACATTGATCCTGGTAAAAGTGCTTTTTTAAAGGCTCCAACATGGCAAGTGCCTCTTTTTGCGCTTTTTCAGACCAATTATGCACTTTTAGATAGGCGGTAATGTACTCGCTCAACAAAAATGGCCACACGGTACCTTGATGATAGGCAGTATCCCGATGCCATGGATCGCCTTCATATACGGGTTTAAAATCGGTATGTTCGGGTGAAAGGGTGCGCAAACCATAATCGGTCAATAAATGCGCTTTTACAATGGCCACTACTTTCTTTTCGGCTTCTTTACCTAAAAGCGAGAAAGGCAAACTCACTATATACAATTGGTTCGGACGAATGGCTGAATCCTTTTTCGGGGGTGTTGAACTGAAATCTACCACATCCACCAAACTTCCATTGCCAAGCACATAAACACGCTCAAAATTCAACAACAATTTATCCGCAACTTCTTGAACGCGCTCAAATGGCCGCTGCAAAGTGCCTGCAAAATATTGGTAAATACGCAAGGCATTGTACCAAAGTGCCTGAATCTCAACCGGAGCACCATGACGGGGCGTTACCACAAAATCACCAACCCGTGCATCCATCCAGGTCAATTGCGCCAGCCCTTCACCGCCCGATAAAAACCCCTCCGAATTTACCTTGATCTGGTACCGCGCGCCCTCAAAATGTTGATCAATAATCGCTGTTAAAACATCAAAATATTGACGTATAAAATCAAGATCCTGAAACTTTTGATGATACTCATACAGCGCCACAAACAGCCACAAGGTTGCGTCAATGGTGTTGTACTCCACCGGATCGTTCGGACGATCCGGAAAACGATTGGGCAACATGCCCTCATTCACCGAGCGCAAAAAGGTCTCTAAAATGGATTTCGAAATTTCATGTTTACCAGGGGCGATGGTTAGTCCACGCATGGCAATCATCGTATCCCGCCCCCAATCGGTAAACCAATGGTAACCTGCAATCAAAGAATACCCTTCCGTGCTCCTGCGCTGCACGATAAACTGGTCACCCGAAAGCAGCAAATCTCGCAAAAACGTATCACCATCCGATGGTTGTGCAATTTCCTCTTGCCGCTTCAAAGCATTCACTTTCAGCACTGCCGGATCTTCCTTCATCATTTTTTCATCTGTAGAAAAAACCATATGTGTCTTTTCTCCAGGCGCAAGGATCACTTCCAAGGAAGCCACCGAGCAAGCATCTTCCCGATAATCCAGTCCACGTTCCTGTTCTCGAACATATTCTAAATTGTAATACCATTGCCGGTTTTCAAGATATTCCCCTTTAGTAAAGGAAAAATACAGCGCTGGTGCCCCAAAATGTGCATACAATGTCTGATACCCATTTTCCCGTTTTACCCAATAATCCGATTTCGCATCGGGGTGGTTTAAGCCGTGATCGTCGCGGTGTACAAAAATCGGCGTTAAGCGCAGTTTGAAATTGGAAGCGCCGGTATTTTCGTATTCTACCACGGTTGTATTAGAACCATGCACCATGAACACCGTTTTGAGCAAATGACAACCGTGCGCCTCAAATTTCATCGTAGGCAAAGGCTTTCTTTCAAAAAACTTAAAGTATTGAAAGCCATCCGGATGTACCGCCCCAGGGTATTGGTTGCTCGATAAAGCAAAGGCACTGTCCCGGTTGAAAACAATGGATTCTTCTACTTTAGAAACCAGTACCATGCGCCCGGTAGGCGGATTGAGCGCTGCCACCAATAATCCGTGGTAACGCCGTGTATTGGCGCCTAATACCGTGGAAGCGGCATACCCGCCCAGGCCATTGGTAAAAAGCCATTCTTTGGAGCTTAGATCCTGGAAGTCAGGATCTTTATCTTTATTCTTTAACATGATTTACAGTTGAAATTTTAAAAATGATTTACTCCGCCTTGCCAATCAAATCGGCAACCAATCCCGTCCAACCTGTTTGATGACTCGCACCAATTCCTTTTGCCGTATCGCCGTGGAAATATTCATAAAACAAGATAAGATCCTGAAAATGAGGATTTTCAGTGTATATTTTCTCGTCTCCGTTTACAAGTCGATGCCCGTGTTCGTCTTTTTCAAAAATTGAGATCAACCGTTTGGACAATGCATTTGCGACCTGTTTTAAGTCGATTTTATGACCCGATCTTGCCGGGAATTCGGTCATATATTGTTCGCCATAAAAAGTACCGTACGTGTTTAAAGCCCTGATTAACAGATAGTTCATTGGCATCCATACAGGACCGCGCCAATTGGAATTACCGCCAAACAAACCTGTTGTGCTTTCGCCCGGCTCATAGGTCAAGCCAAATTGTGTTCCGTCAATTTGGACGTAATAACCATCCTTATGGATTTTAGAAATAGATCGGATACCACCAGGCGACAAGAATTCATTTTCATCCAACATTGCGTTCAACAGGGAACTCAATCGATCTTTCGGTATCAAAGACAGCAAAATATCGCCATTATTAGCGTCTTCTTCCAGTACTAAGTATTGCCCGTTGTCTGTACGATAGCGTTGAAACCAACGCATCCTTTTGGTGAAATCAGGCAATTTTTCCAATTTCTCTTTGGGCAAAATGTAGGCTGCAAACAAGGTACTCAAACCTACCAGCGACCGCACTTTCAAAGGAACGTATGATCCGTTGGGCAAGGCAAGGATGTCATAAAAGAAGGCTTCATCCTTATCCCACGAACTGGTCCAGTCGTGGCCCATACGGTTCAAACTTTCGGCGATGTACGTAAAATGCTCAAAAAACTTGGTCGCAACATCTTCAAAACTGGCATCATGCTGGGCAATCTCCAAGGCCATTTCCAACATATTTAGGCAATACATAGCCATCCATGCGGTGCCGTCTGCTTGCTCCAGGTAGCCGCCGCCCGGAATTTGGTTGGAGCGATCAAACACACCGATATTATCCAAGCCCAAAAAGCCGCCTTCAAACACATTGTTACCTTGTTGGTCTTTCCGGTTGACCCACCAGGTAAAATTGATTAATAACTTTTGAAACACTTTTTTCAGGAAATCAATATCTTCTTTGCCGGTTTTCGCTTTGTCAATTTGAAATACCTGCAAACAAGCCCATGCATGCACGGGAGGATTCACATCCCCAAATGCCCATTCATACGCGGGCAATTGGCCATTGGGGTGCATATACCATTCTCTTAAAAAAAGTACCAATTGGCTTTTGGCAAATTCGGCATCCAACTGCGCCAAAGGCACGCAATGAAAGGCCAGGTCCCAAGCGGCGTACCAGGGGTATTCCCATTTGTCGGGCATGGAAATAATATCCTCGTTATTGAGCGTACGCCAATGGCTGTTGCGCCCCGTTTTACGGCTTGCTGGCGGCGGAATTTGCCCCGGGTCGCCATCTAGCCAACGCGGCATATCAATGTTGAAATACTGTTTTGACCACAACATACCCGCGTATGCCTGGCGTTGAATATTTTGCTGATCCGTTGTTATTTTTGTGGCTGCTTCGGTTTGTATTTGTTGGTAAAACTGGTCTGCTTCCAGTTTTCGATCCTCAAACACCTGGTTAAACTCCTTTCCAAATGGCTTTTTTAAGGCATTTTTGGATAAACGCAATTGAAAAACAGCCTTTTCGCCGCCCGCTACCTGCACCTTATACATCGGCGCAAATTTGGTACCGCTCGTTTTTTCCGCCAAAAATTCAAATTGCTGCTGTACCACTGCCCTGTGAAAGGCATCCTTCACAAAAGGCGTCGGATTGGGCTGCCCCCAAAGGCGCTCCTGGTTGTTTTCATTTTCGGTAAATAACTGTAGCGCCGGATCCTGAAAATAGAAATGATATTGACCCGCTTTTTCGTGTTGCAGCAGCACCTCATTTTTCCCGGCACTGCGGATTTCCGGTTTTGCATCCATCAACCCGAATGACCAGGCATTGCGCATCCAAAGGGTTGGCAATAAATGCAACTCAGCACTTTCTGAAAACCGATTGTGTACGGTAATTTGGATCAGCAGGTCTTCTTCCGAACCTTTTGCATATTCAGTAAATACATCCCAATATTGGTCATTTGCAAAAATCCCGGTATCCAACAATTCGTATTCTGCTTGCTTGCGATCGCGCCACCGGTTTTGCTCCTGCAAATCGGCATAAGGAAATGCCTGCTGGGGATACTTATACAAATGTTTCATATACGAATGAGAGGGCGTATTATCTAAGTAATAATACAGTTCTTTCACATCTTCTCCGTGATTACCTTCACTGCCCGTCATGCCGTATAGGCGCTCTTTCAAAATGGGATCTTTCCCGTTCCACAAAGCAATGGCAAAACAAATGCGCTGCATTTCATCCGAAATACCGGCAATGCCATCTTCCCCCCAGCGATACACCCGCGAGCGCGCATGATCGTGCGGAAAATAATCCCAGGCCGTTCCATTGGGTGAGTAATCCTCGCGGACAGTTCCCCATTGGCGTTCGGAAAGGTAAGGGCCCCATTTAAGCCAGTTTTTTTGTGCGGAATAATGTTCCTGCAGGCGGAACTGTTCGGATTGTTTCATTTTTGCCTTGTTTTTCTTAATTGACACAGCAAAGATCCGGGTTCCAATTCGCCCAAGGTGTTACGCAGGTAACATGCCTAAAAAATGTTCAAACTTTTTTAAATAATGGGTCTAATAAATCTCCCCCGTACAAGCCTTCAACGTATTCATCAACAACGCCGTAACGGTCATCAACCCTACCCCACCCGGCACCGGGGTGATATATGAACATTTAGGCGCAACGGCTTCAAAATCAACGTCGCCCACCAAACGGAAGCCGCTTTTTTTGCTGGGGTCTTCTATGCGGTTGATGCCCACATCAATGACTACTGCGCCTTCTTTTACCCAGTCGCCTTGTACAAAATTGGGAATGCCGATTGCAGCAACAATAATGTCCGCGCGGCGCACTTCTGCGGCTAAATCTTTCGTGCGGGAATGGGTAAGCGTAACGGTACAATCGCCGGGATAACCCTTGCGTGATAACAAAATACTGATCGGTGTGCCTACAATGTTGCTGCGACCTACCACCACACAGTTTTTACCGGAGGTTTCAATGTTGTAACGGCGCAGAATCTCTACGATGCCATAAGGTGTTGCAGGTAAAAACGCAGGCAAGCCCTGGGCCATCCGTCCAAAATTGATGGGATGAAAACCGTCCACATCTTTACGGTGATCAATCGCGAGGGTAACTTTTTCTTCGTTGATATGCTTGGGCAAGGGTAATTGTACGATAAACCCGTCTACATCGGGGTCTTCATTGAGCTTGCGGACGATATCCAGGACTTCTTCCTCGGTGGTATCGGCATCCCTGCGAATCATGGTGCTTTTAAAACCCACTTCCTCGCAGGATTTGATTTTACTGGCCACATAAACCTGGCTGGCTGCGTTCTCACCGATCAACACTGCCACTAAATGGGGTACTTTCATGCCTTTTTCACGCAATTGCGCTACCTCCAGTGCTAATTCGGCTTTAATGGTTTGGGACAATACCTTCCCGTCGAGTAATTGCATATATAATAAGGTGTAAAGGTTATTTCAATTCGAGCAATCCAAAAATACCGGCATCAATCCAGCCGCGGTTTTTATCCGTACCTGCTACAAAAACATTGCCGATAAAATTCTCGCGCTCGGCCGAATGGTCATTGTCGCAGTACGCCAAGGCAAATCCCATTTTTTTGCCTGATTTAAGTAATTTTGGAATGTTTTGTCCGCCAAATTGGTAATCATTGCCGTCAAATATCTTCATAGCAACTTCCCATGTGCTGGTTTTCCCCGAACCTGTTCTGCGGGTCAAACAATGGTCGTTAAAATATTGAAAAGAAGAATCTGAAGCACAATCGACCACCTTGCCATCCAGGGCAATATGATAGGCAAATGCGTTGTAATTGTACTGATGGTTACCGCCAGAAGCATCTTCATCAATGAAAATTTCCAAACAATCATCGTCCCAGTATTTGAGCAAACCATCCGGGTGGATATCAATCAAAGTATCATCGGTTATTTCGGCCAGGATGTACAGGTTGTTTTCATCCCAGGCAATTTTGTAGCGACCGTTAAAATCTTCCGGAGCAGGCGTTTGACCAATCCAGACCTGATCGAGTGGCAACCAGGGCGCTTCCTGCCAAATTTCGTCGGTACCACTTCCATCAATTAAAGGCGTTCCATAAGCCGCATCCAAATGGGCTTTTGGTCCAGGCGCTTCGTTTTCATGTACTGTTTTGCTGGGCGTTTGCCACATCACAAAAACCACCGCCAGAAAGGCTATACTCAAACCAAGAATGGAATCTCTGTTCATCTGCATTAATTTTTTGCAAATGTTCTACTTTTTTTGGCAATAAGCGGTATGCTTCTTGATATAAATCACCTGGAATCATTCTAAAGAAGCAAATTTCTTTTAAATAGTGTAAAAAGTACAATTTTGTTAGTGGCAAAATGTGCAACGAATTGTTCTACCTTTGCCGCCGAAATCCGATCTTACCCATTGAAGTAAGTTTAGGTTTCAAACCATTGATCATTTAATCTGTTTATAACAGTAAAACTACCATACGCATGGAGCCATCTGGATACTTGCCCATCGTGCTGCAAGCACTCGTTGCAATCGCATTTGTTGCGTTTGTACTCATTGTGGTGCCGTTTTTGGGACCACGTCGCAAAAGCAGTAAGAAAAACGAAAACTTTGAATGTGGTATTGAAGGACAAGGAAATGCCCGGATACCCGTTTCAATCAAATATTTCATGACCGCCATTTTGTTCGTTTTATTCGACGTGGAGGTCATTTTCTTTTATCCGTATGCGGTTAACTTCCGGGCAATGGGTTGGGAAGGCTTCTCCGCGGTGCTGATGTTTGTGGGCGTCTTTTTAGTAGGCTTTTACTACGTGCTGCTAAAAGGTGCCTTAAACTGGGAAAAATAGCATCTAAATTTTAGATAATCCCTTGAAAATCAAATCAATAAATTTTACCCTGTCTGTTCACGTATAACATAAAGTATTATGTCGATCAACGCTGCAGAAATGCCTGAAGGATTTGGCGGAGAAGGTTTTTACGCCACTTCTATGAGCAAAGCCATCGGTTTGGCCCGCGCCAACTCCATTTGGCCCCTTCCATTCGCTACTTCTTGTTGCGGTATTGAATTCATGGCTACCATGGGTGCCAATTACGACCTTGCCCGGTTCGGCATGGAACGGCTTTCGTTCTCGCCACGTCAGGCCGACTTGCTGATGGTCATGGGTACCATTGCCAAAAAAATGGGTCCGATCCTCAAACAAGTGTACACCCAAATGGCTGAACCTAAATGGGTGATTGCCGTAGGTGCTTGCGCAAGTTCTGGCGGCATTTTTGATACCTATTCGGTACTGCAAGGGATTGATAAAGTCATTCCTGTAGACGTGTACGTGCCAGGTTGCCCGCCACGCCCGGAACAAATTATTGACGGGGTCATGAAAATTCAGGAGTTGGTTAAAAATGAACCAGCACGCCGCCGTTACTCTCCTGAATACCAACACCTGCTCGAAAAATACCAGATCGGATAACTTTTCGGCCAAGTCGAGACAAAACGAACATTCAGCCATACCTTTTATATGAGCAGTTTAACAAATGAATTAGTGCACGCCCGGATCATGCAGCACGCCGCTGAAATGGTGCTCGGTTCGGAAACGGCCTATGACGGAATCCTGATCGTTGAAACCGCAAGAGAAAGTCTGATCGGACTGCTCACCCTGCTAAAGGAAGACAAGGATTTGAACTATCACTTCCTGACTACCCTCAATGCGATCCATTACCCCGACCAAACTGGCCGGGAATTGGGACTTACCTACCACTTGCATAACTGGATGGATAACCGCCGTATTCGGGTGCGCGTTTGGATTCCGGTGGCAGATCCACATATTCCTAGCCTCACCGGCTTATGGCCTTCTGCCAACTGGATGGAACGCCAGGAGTACGACTTTTTCGGGGTAATTTTTACAGGACATCCCGACTTGCGCCGTATCCTGAATGTGGACGACATGGACGTTTTCCCAATGCGGAAAGAATTCAAACTGGAAGACGGAACCCGTACCGATAAAGACGACCGCTTTTTTGGCCGCGAAGGAAACTATCAACAAAGGCTCGACTAAACTTTAATATTCCGCGAAATGCAGGTTCAATCCTATTTTTCTCAATTAGATAACTTCGAAGGCGAATTAGCGACGCTCAATTTGGGTCCAACCCACCCCGCCACCCACGGCATTTTCCAAAATGTCCTGAAAATGGACGGGGAAAAAATCGTGAGCGCCGAGCCTACCATCGGATATATCCACCGCGCATTTGAAAAACTGGCCGAACGCCGTCCTTTCAATCAGGTGACACCCATTACCGACCGACTCAACTATTGCTCCTCCCCCATCAACAACATGGGCTGGCACATGACGGTCGAAAAACTCGCCAAAATTGAGCTTCCAAAACGCGCACAGTACATGCGCATCATCATTATGGAACTCTCACGTATTGCCGACCACCTGGTGTGCAACTCAGTAATTGGGGTAGATACGGGCGCTTTGACGGGCTTTACCTACGTTTTCCAAGAACGCGAACGCATTTACGACCTGTTTGAGGAAGTTTGTGGCACGCGTTTGACGACCAATATTGGCCGGATTGGCGGCATGGAGCGTGATTTTTCTCCGCGTTTTCACCGCTTGTTGAAGGACTTTTTGAAAACCTTCCCACCGAAATTTGAAGAATTTGGCAGCCTGCTCGAACGCAACCGGATCTTTATGGATCGTTGCATTGGCGCTGGCCCGATTACTGCCGACAAGGCGCTTAGCTACGGATTTACGGGTCCAAACCTGCGCGCAGCCGGTGTCGATTACGATGTTCGCGTGATGGAACCTTATTCCAGCTACAACGATTTCGATTTTACCATCCCGGTGGGCGAAAACGGCGATACCTACGACCGCTTTATGGTGCGCCAGGAAGAAATTCGCCAATCGCTCAAACTGATCAACGACGCTTACAATAACTTGCCAGAAGGCGCTTACCACGCCGATGTGCCCGATTATTACTTGCCCGATAAACCCGATGTGTACACCAAAATGGAAGCCCTCATTTATCACTTTAAAGTGGTGATGGGTGAAGTTCCGATTCCAAAAGGAGAAGTGTACCATGCAGTAGAAGGCGGTAATGGCGAACTTGGGTTTTACCTCACCAGCGATGGCGGCCGTACCCCTTACCGTTTGCACTTCCGTCGGCCTTGTTTCATTTTCTACCAGGCCTATCCCGAAATGATTAAAGGCGCTATGCTTTCAGATGCCATCCTGACGATGAGCTCTATGAATGTAATCGCCGGAGAATTAGACGCTTAAATATTAGAATAAATGACAACCACAAGTGCTACCCACGGAACACCGTTCCAGTTCTCTGAAGCCGCTTTGGCGGAAGCGAAAGCATTGATGCAAAAATTTCCGGAAGGAAAACATAAAAGTGCAATCCTGCGTATTCTGCACATTGCACAGGAAGAAAACCACGGTTGGCTCAGCATCGCTGCGATGGACCAGGTGGCAGCGGTCATGGGCATTCAACCGATTGAGGTGTATGAAGTGGCAACTTTTTATTCCATGTACAACTTGCAGCCGGTCGGTAACTATGTTTTGGAATTTTGCCATACCGGCCCTTGTGCGATTGAAGGAGCAGAGCGAATCATTGCCTATACCCAACAAAAATTGGGCATCGCTACCGGCGAAACTACTGCCGATGGCGTTTTTACCATCAAAGAAGTGGAATGCTTAGGCGCCTGCGGATACGCACCCATGATGCAAGTCGGCGAATTTTACCATGAACACCTGACAGAGGCCAAGATTGACCAATTTTTGGAAGATTGTCGCGCGGGTAAAATTGACAAGGGCACCTGGAAAATGCATTAATTGATCCTTAAACAAATTGCAATGACACCTGCAGAAGTAGAAAAAATATTCAAAAAACCAGGAGAGAAACGCTACGAATATTTCATCAAGAAAGTAGCAGAATCCGAAGTCGTGTTTGGTTTGGGCGACGAAGAAGGCTGGGCCATGTTGGGCGATGACGATAATGCAGACATTCTGCCGTTTTTCCCGGATCCTGAAATTGCAGAAACCTTCCGCAAAGCCGCCGATTTTGAGGAGTACGATGTGATGGAACTTGATGTAAATGAACTCCTTGAGTGGCTGGATGAGATGGAAACAGAAGGCATGCTGGTAGCGGTTTGCCCCAACACTGAATTCAATGGCGCGGTCGTTGAACCCAGTTTGTTGAAAGAAGATTTGCTGAAAGAATTGGAGCAGTACGACGAGGACGGCAAGCGCATCACAAAATAAATTTGTTGAATTTCAACTATTTTCGATAAAATGGGACGCAAACTCCTGATTGAACACGCCCAAGTAGAGGGCATCCGCACCTACGAAGTGTACCGCAAACAAGGCGGCTACCGCTCTGTGGAAAAAGCACTGAAAACCATGTCGCCCGACGGCGTTTTGGAAGAAGTGAAAAAATCCGGCTTACGCGGTCGCGGTGGCGCGGGCTTTCCAACGGGTATGAAATGGTCTTTTCTGGCAAAACCGGAAGGGGTACCACGCTATTTGTTGTGCAATGCCGACGAAAGCGAGCCTGGTACGTTCAAGGACCGCTATTTGATGGAAAAAATCCCGCATTTGCTGATTGAAGGTATGATTACCTCCAGTTATGCATTGGGTGCCAATACTTCCTATATCTATATCCGCGGTGAGTATTCCTGGATCGTGTTTATCCTGGAAAAAGCCATTCAAGAGGCTTATGCCAATGGCTGGTTAGGTAAAAACATCCTCGGATCGGGTTACGACCTCGATTTATATGTAGCTCCGGGCGCAGGTGCGTATATCTGCGGGGAAGAAACGGCTTTGATCGAAAGTCTGGAAGGCAAACGCGGTAATCCACGCGTAAAACCACCGTTTCCGGCCGTAAAAGGCTTGTGGGCAAGTCCAACGGTGGTAAATAACGTAGAAACCATTGCTGCCGTCGTGCCAATTATCAACGATGGCGGCGACGAATATGCTAAAATCGGCATCGGCAAAAGCACAGGTACCAAATTGATCAGCGCAGGCGGAAATATCAACCGTCCTGGGGTGTATGAAATTGAATTGGGCGTTCCCGTGGAAGAGTTCATCTACTCGGATGAATACTGCGGTGGTATTAAAAATGGTAAAAAATTAAAGGCTTGTGTGCCAGGTGGGTCTTCAGTGCCTATTTTGCCGCATTTCCTGATTAATAAAACAGCCAACGGCGAACAGCGCCTGATGACCTACGAAAGTTTGTCGGATGGTGGTTTCGTTTCCGGCTCTATGTTGGGTTCGGGTGGATTCATTGTGTACGATGAAGATCAATGCATTGTGCGCAATACCTGGAATTTTGCGCGTTTTTACCGCCACGAATCTTGCGGACAATGTTCTCCTTGCCGCGAAGGTACAGGCTGGATGGAAAAAGTACTTTGGCGCATGGAAAATGGCCAAGGCAAACTATCGGACATTGATATGTTGGTGGATATCGCGAAAAAGATTGAAGGTAATACCATTTGTCCACTGGGTGATGCAGCGGCCTGGCCGGTTGCAGCAGCGGTGCGGCATTTCCGGGAAGAATTTGAGTGGCACGTACATGAGCCGAAAGCTTGTATGGAACGGAATTATGGGTTGGTGCGCGAACCGGTTGCCGTATAATTAATCCAACACTTACAAATAATACAACCAGCATAACTGCTATGCCAAAAGTAAAAATAGACGGATTCGAAATGGAAGTGCCCGATGGCACCACCATCCTGCAGGCAGCCCGCATGATTGGAGGCGATATTGTGCCGCCCGCCATGTGCTACTACTCTACCCTACAAGGTTCGGGCAGCAAATGCCGCACCTGTTTGGTGAAAGTAACTAAAGGCTCTGAAAAAGACCCGCGCCCAATGCCCAAACTCGTTACTTCCTGCCAAACCATGGTCATGGATGGGATGGAAGTGGCCAATATCACCAGCGAGGAAGTGCAAAAAGCACGCGCCGGTGTGGTGGAGTTTTTGCTGCTCAACCACCCGCTCGATTGCCCTATTTGCGATCAGGCAGGTGAGTGTCATTTGCAGGATTTGGCTTTCGAACACGGCGCAGCAGGCACGCGTTATGAATTTGAACGCCGTACGTTCGAAAAAATCGACATCGGTCCTTATATCAAATTACACATGACCCGTTGCATTTTGTGCTACCGTTGTGTGTATGTCGCCAATCAGTTGACCGACAACCGCGTACACGGTATTTTGAACCGCGGCGACCATTCGGAAATCAGTACGATGATTGAAAAGGCGATTGACAATGATTTCTCTGGCAACGTCATTGATGTTTGTCCAGTGGGTGCCTTGACCGATCGTACCTTCCGCTTCAAAAGCCGCGTTTGGTTCCTCGATCCGATGGATGCCCACCGCGAATGTCCAACCTGCAGCGGTAAAGCCGTGGTGTGGATGTATGGCAACGAAGTTTTCCGCGTAACCGCCCGCAAAGACAAATACGGTGAGGTGCATGATTTCATTTGCAATACTTGTCGTTTTGAGAAAAAAGCACCCGGCGATTGGGTGGTGGAAGGTCCACGCAGCATTGATCGGCATTCTGTAATTGCCCAAGGTCATTATGGCCAAAAGGCACTAACGGTCCGCTAATTCATTCAAAAAAGTTGAATTCTGGTTAAATACCAATTAATATGAGTATTTTATTACTGTTCGTGTTTGCCGTTGTGGTTGAAAAAATGATCTTGATTGTCGTTTTGTTTACCATTACGTTGGGTGTTGCAGCCTACTCTACTTATGGCGAGCGCAAAATTGCCGCGTTCATGCAGGATCGCATTGGTCCGGATCGCGCTGGCCCCTGGGGACTTTTGCAACCGATTGCCGACGGGGTAAAAATGTTTACCAAAGAAGATTTTATGCCCAATCAGGCAGAAAAATGGTTGTATATCCTGGCGCCTGGGGCGTTCATTTTTGTGGCTTGTATGACCAGTGCGGTGATTCCTTGGGGTACGCAACTGACCTTATTTGGCGGTTCCATTGATTTGCAGGTGACCAACATCAACATTGGTATTTTGTACATCATGGGTTTTGTATCCCTGGGTGTGTATGGCATCATGATTGGCGGCTGGGCATCTAATAATAAATATTCGCTGTATGGTGCGATTCGTGCCAGTTCGCAGATGATTTCGTACGAATTGGCGATGGGCCTTGCGCTTATTTCGGTGGTGATGATTTCCGGCAGTTTGAGTTTGCGCGATATTGCCGAACAACAAACCGGTTTTGGCTGGAACATCATTTATCAGCCATTGGGTTTTATCATCTTCTTTACCTGTGCCCTGGCAGAGTGCAACCGCGCGCCTTTTGATATGGCAGAATGTGAAACAGAATTGATTGGCGGTTACCACACCGAATATAGTTCGATGAAACTAGGCTTTTTCCTGTTTGCCGAATACATCAATATGTTTATTTCCTGCGCAGTGATTTCTACCCTCTATTTTGGCGGGTACAATTTCCCGGGCTTGGATCCGGCATGGCTGGGTGGACTCATGGGCCCGATTGTGTTGTTTGCCAAAATTTTCTTTTTCATTTTTGTGTTCATGTGGATTCGTTGGACGCTTCCGCGCTTCCGGTACGACCAATTGATGCACCTGGGCTGGAAATCACTCATTCCATTGGCCATTTTGAACATGGTATTAACAGGGGGTGGCATTCTGTTATTTGGGAATTAAAATTGGGATTAAAGCGATCCTATTCGATCAGCAAAAGAAATATTAAAAAAATATGCAACTGACTAACCGTTCCGTACACGTTGTCAATAAAAAGATGAATTTTTGGGAGCGTATTTACCTTCCAGCTATTCTCAAAGGGATGTCGATTACTATACGGCACTTTTTCATGAAGCCTGCTACGGTGAAGTACCCCGATCAGCAGCGCGAATTTGCACCCGTTTTTCGGGGCTGGCATGTATTGAAACGCGATGAACAAGGCCGTGAAAACTGTACAGCTTGCGGGTTGTGTGCCGTGGCTTGTCCAGCAGAAGCCATCACCATGGTAGCAGAAGAACGTGAAAAAGGCGAAGAACACCTTTATAAAGAGGAAAAATACGCCGCAGTGTACGAAATCAACATGTTGCGTTGTATTTTTTGCGGATTGTGCGAGGAAGCATGTCCAAAAGAAGCGATTTTCTTGACGGATCGTATTGTGCCTTCCGATTATGCACGCGATGGGTTTATTTTTGGGAAAGATATGTTGGTTGAAGGTACAACGCCCGATACGCGCATTGATGTAACCAAGCGCCAAAAGCATGTGCAAGAGCCAAAATGGGCTTCTGAAACGGCAAAATAACCTTGTCCCATTACCGATTACTGGAACTTGTTTTATCCCAAGAACCTCCTGACATTCAACCAGAGTATTCTGAATTTTTTCTTTGCCGCACCTAATTCAAGCCGCGCGCTAACTAACGACTAACCGACATGACACTTGCCATTTTTCTGACCCTGGCGGTTGTTTCAGTCTTCTTTTCACTGATGATGGTGTTTACTAAAAACCCAATTCACAGTGTGTTGTACTTGATTCTTACCTTTTTTTCCATTGCAGCGCATTACATTCTGCTCAATGCGCAATTTTTGGCAGTGGTCCATATTATCGTGTATGCAGGTGCCATTATGGTATTGTTCCTGTTTGTACTGATGCTCCTCAACTTGAATAAAGATACTGAACCACAAAAATCGGTGGGTTGGAAATTTGCCGCAGCAATTGCCGCAGGTTTGCTCCTGCTTACCTTTTTGGGTGCACTAAAAGGTACCATTCAACTGCAGCAAGTGGCCAATGCCGATCCTGCTGTGGGCCTGGTCAAAAACCTTGGAACCGTGTTATTCCGCGATTTCGTGGTGCCTTTTGAAATTGCCGGTATTTTGTTTTTGGCCGCCATGGTCGGCGCCGTATTGGTAGGAAAACGCGATCTTAAAATTTAAACTGACAACTCAGCGCAGCCATGCTCGAAATCATAAAATCTGTTCCGATCGATTATTACGTGTACCTCAGTTCCATCCTGTTTTGTATTGGGGTATTTGGGGTGCTCATACGCCGTAATGCAATCGTAGTATTAATGTGTATTGAGTTGATGCTCAATGCTGTAAACCTGTTGTTGGCCGCATTTTCCACCTATTTGTCGGATGGACAGGGCCAAATCATGGTATTTTTCATCATGGTCGTTGCTGCTGCTGAAGCGGCGGTTGGCTTAGGTATTCTGGTGATGATCTACCGCAATACAAAATCGACTGATATTTCATTTTTGGATAAAATTCGCAACTAAAAACCAATTTAACCATGAAGTATATCCAATTTACCTGCGCTTTACTAGGCATTTTGATGTTTTTAGGTGCCTGCAACCAGCAAACACCTGAGAAAAAGGAAAAACCGGTTGGTGCGCCCCAAACGGAATCCGAACAGAAACAGGCTGCCGATGAAGGCGTTGTTGCATTGCTAAAATCATCTTTGCAAGGCCGTTGGAAAGCATCCGCAGAGCCCGGCATTGAATATGAAATCAAGGATGGTACTTGTATTCGCTATGAAAATGGCAAACCCGGACCTAGTCTTTCGGTAAAATATGCGCTTTACCCAGAACTTACTTGCGGGGCCATGAATAAAAAATACCGCGAAGTCATTGCCTGTGTGATGTTGCGTGGACAGGATGATGTGTGCATGGCTGTACAAGGTTTTACCCCGCAACGTATTGATTTCGTCAAAATGGGCGACCCAAATGGGGTGCCAGAAAGTTGGACCAAATAGGAAAAAAGTTACTCGTCGTTGCGCTCGATTACAAACACGCAACACCTAACGCATAAAAGAACATGAATACACTTGTACCCTTTATTCCATTTTTGCCTTTGATAGGATTCATTATCAATGGTTTATTTGGAAAGCAGTTATCTAAAAACGCAGTAGGTCTAATCGGTTCCGGCACCTTGCTGGGTTCGCTGATTTTGAGCGTTGCCTGTTTTAATCAAATTGGTGCATCTGGCCCGATTCAGGTCAATTTGTATCAGTTTTTAGCCGTGGATGGGCTGAATGTTGGTTTCGGATTTTTGGTAGACCAACTTTCTGTCTGGATGATGCTGATCATCACGGGTGTAGGTTTCCTGATCCATGTGTACTCCGTGGGGTACATGCACGATGATGATGGGTTTTACAAGTTTTTTGCTTACCTGAATTTGTTTGTGTTTTCGATGTTGTTGCTCGTGATGGGCGATAACTTCATGATGTTGTTCTTTGGCTGGGAAGGCGTAGGCTTGTGTTCTTACCTGCTGATTGGTTTTTGGTACGAAAACCGCTCGTATGGAGAGGCTGCACGGAAAGCCTTTATCATGAACCGCATCGGTGACCTTGGATTGTTGTTGGGCATGTTCCTGATTTATCAAACATTTGGAAGTTTGAACTATGCGGAGATCTTTGCCAAACTGCCTTTAATTCGGGTAGAACCTGGTGTAATCACGGCCATTTGTATGTTGCTGTTTGTAGGTGCAATGGGTAAAAGTGCTCAAATTCCCTTGTACACCTGGTTACCGGATGCGATGGCAGGTCCAACCCCTGTTTCGGCGCTCATCCACGCTGCGACCATGGTAACGGCGGGTGTATATTTAGTTGCGCGTTGCAATGGTTTGTATGCGATGTCGCATGAAGCCAGCGAATTTATTGCTATTATTGGTTTGACCACTTCGATTGTAGCAGCCTTGATTGGCCTGCGGCAAAATGATATAAAGAAAGTACTTGCCTATTCTACCGTATCCCAATTGGGTTTGATGTTTTTGGCGCTGGGCATGGGCGCTTACACTACGGCGATTTTCCATGTAACCACCCATGCATTTTTCAAGGCCTTGCTGTTCCTTGCGGCGGGTAGTGTGATTCACGGGATGGGTGGCGAACAGGATATCCGCAATATGGGTGGTTTGCGCAAAGCAATGCCCATTACCTTTTGGGTATTTTTGATTGGTACTTTTGCCATTTCCGGCTTCCCATTCTTGTCTGGGTTCTTTTCGAAAGATGAAATTTTTGCCTACACGTATGCGCATGGCGGCATCATTTGGTGGGCTTTGGGTGCTTTAAGTGCCACTTTAACCGCCGTTTACATGAGCCGTTTGCTCTACGTCACCTTTTTTGGAGACTTCCGCGGTACACACGAACAAGAACACCATTTGCATGAAAGCCCGTTGGTGATGACGGCGCCTTTAATGGTTTTGGCGGTATTGTCGGTTGTGGGTGGCTTGTTGAACCTACCCCATTTTATGGGCTTGGGCGAAGGCGAATGGTTGGCGCATTGGTTTGGCGGCAATGGTTTGAACAACATGCCAGTCGTTCCTATGAACCCGTTGCATTTGGAGGAAAGCCTGGAATGGGGATTGATGGCCATCACCACCGTTTTGGCCTTGATCGTATTGCTGGGATCCTATTTCATTTACCAGCGCAGCAAAAACTTGCCCGTTGCAGATGAAGCCCAGGTTGGTTTGAGTAAATTATTTGCCCACAAATTTTATGTGGATGAAATATACAACTTCCTGTTTGTGCGTTCTACCGAAAAACTGTCGAAACTGCTGCATTATTATGTAGATGTTTGGGCACTTGATGGCTTGGTGAATGGCGTAGGTAAAGGCGTGCAAAGCGTGGGCGCTCAATTCAGAAAATTACAAAATGGCAACATCGAATATTATCTGATCGGCATGGTAGCCGGTGCGATTTTATTGGTTTTGACCATGTTTTTATAAACGATTTCAGGATTTACAAAACAAAAAAAGACTAATGTCTCTTTTACTCCTACTCATACCTCTTATAGCCGCTGGATTTGTGTTGGTGGCTCGTCCGAGCAACGGACGGCAAATTGCGCTATTGTTCACCCTGGCAAATCTTGCCCTGACTGCTTATGTAGTGATGGCATTTCAATCCGGTGGCGGAGAAGCGCTGGCCTTCCGTACGCCTTGGGTGCCCAATGCGGGTATCAGCTTCAGCCTTAGCCTCGATGGCATTAGTTTGTTGTTGGTCGTGTTGACCAACCTGCTTGCTCCGATCATCGTGTTGAGTAGTTTTGGCCGGACGTACGAGCATGAAAACCGCTACTATGGCATGGTTTTGATGATGTTGGGCGCTTTAAACGGCGTTTTTATGGCGGAAGACGGGCTGTTGTTTTACGTTTTTTATGAATTGGCACTGATCCCGATCTATTTTATTTGCGCAATTTGGGGCGGACAAGATCGGATCCGGGTAACGCTGAAGTTTTTCATCTATACCTTTATTGGCTCCTTGTTTATGCTGATGTCATTGATCTATGTTTATTTGCAAACAGGCGATCCATTGGCAGGCAACGATGTTATTCGGCATTCCTTTTTGTGGCGTGATTTGGTAGCAGTACCACTTTCGCCTTCAACTGCATGGTGGGTTATGTTAGGCTTTTTTGTTGCATTTGCGGTTAAAATGCCCATTTTCCCATTCCATACCTGGCAACCAGACACTTATACGACTGCACCAACAGGCGGCACCATGCTGCTTTCGGGTATTATGTTAAAAATGGGGGTATATGGTGTGATTCGCTGGATGGTGCCATTAGCACCTGAAGCGATGCATACCTTGGTACCCACCTTTATGACTTTAGCCGTAGTTGGCATCGTGTATGCCAGTATTATTGCGGTTAAACAAAGTGATTTCAAACGCCTCATCGCCTATTCCTCCATTGCCCACGTTGGCCTGATTGCTGCCGGTGTATTTGCCTGGAACAAAACAGGGGTACAAGGCAGTTTGATTCAAATGTTCAACCACGGTATCAACGTGGTGGGTTTGTTTTTTGTAGCCGATTTGATTGAGCGCCGCCTGGGCACCCGCAGTTTGGCGGATATGGGTGGTATTGCGAAAAGCGCACCCCGTTTGGCCACTTTATTTATGATTATCATGCTTGGTGCAGTGGCTGTACCGCTTACCAATGGTTTTCCCGGTGAGTTTTTGTTGCTCAATGGCATATGGAACTACAATGCCTGGATGGGCGCAGTGGCAGGTTTGACCATCATTTTCGGCGCGGTGTATATGTTGCGTGCTTATGGCCTTGCGATGTTTGGCGAACCCAATGAGGCGACTGCACAATTTGCGGATTTGGATACCCGCGAATTGACCATTTTGGGCGTTTTGGCCTTTTTAGTGCTTGTTTTGGGCTTTTTCCCACAAACCATTTTGGGTTTAACGGATCAAAGCGTAAATGCCATCCTTGGCGCTGTTCAAATTTAAACATTTACCGCAATTGCGGAATTGATAAAAAAAGCAGTCCAACGGCTGCGCCTACGATATGAAAGCATTACTGATTTTATTCTTTACGGCAATCGCAGTGTTGTTTGCCGGTCTGTCTAAAAATCGCAAAACCTTACAAACCATTGCCTTGGCAGGTTCCATTTTGGCTTTGTTGGCCACTGGTATTGACCTGATGTTGGGCGACACGACAGGGCTGAACGAGCATTACGCAACCATGTTTCGGTTCGACCAATATGCACTTGCATTTTCGGCGGTGGTATTAATCGGCACCGTGCTCATTTTGGGTTTGTCCGGCTGGGGATTCCGGGCCTTAACCGATACCCTGGGGGATAACTATGGCCTGATTTTGTTCAGTTTGTGTGGTGCCTTGTGCATGTTTTCCTTTACCAATATGGTGATGTTATTCCTGGGTATTGAAATATTGAGCATTCCCATGTACGTGATGGCGGGCAGTCGACGCGACGAACCAGAATCCAACGAGGCTGCTTTGAAGTATTTTTTGATGGGTGCTTTTGCTACCGGCTTTTTGTTGTTTGGTATTGCGTTGGTGTATGGCGCAACGGCCAGTTTTGATATGCAAGTTATTGCGCGGGCCATTGCAGAGGGTAAACATTCGTTGGGTATGCTGCACATGGGTATCTTGTTGATGCTGGTCGGATTAAGTTTCAAAGTTTCGGCGGTTCCATTCCATTTTTGGGCGCCAGACGTATATACCGGGAGCCCCAATTTGGTAACTGCATTTATGTCTACGGTCGTAAAAACGGCAGGTTTTGCAGCATTATATCGCCTGTTTTCCAGCGCTTTTGTGGATGCCATTGACTTTTGGGGCATTACGGTTGCAGCGATTGCGGCACTTACGATGACTTTAGCCAACGTAACGGCCCTGTTTCAAACCAATTTCAAACGGATGATGGCTTATTCTTCCATCTCCCATGCTGGCTATTTGTTGTTGGCGGTATTGGCCATTGGTCAAGCAGGCAGCGCGGGCGCGATGTTGCTGTACACGTTAAGTTATTCCATTGCGACCATTTGTGCATTTGCGGTATATATATTGGTAGCCGAGCAAAATAACAATGCATCGCTGGATGCCTTCAATGGTTTGAGTAAAAGGGAGCCATTTCTTGCTGCGGTGATGGTGATTTCAATGTTGTCATTGGCGGGTATTCCACCAACTGCTGGTTTTTTTGGTAAATACTTCTTGTTTACCGCTGCATTTGAACGGTATCCATGGTTGATTGGTTTGGCGGTGATCAATTCCGCGATTTCCATTTACTATTATTTTAAGGTAATCATTGCGATGTATTTTGTGCGGGATGAAGCATCGCCGGTTGTTGTAACCCCGGTTGGTTTTAAATGGGTCGTTGCAGGAGGTTTGGTGCTTATTGCCTTGTTGACCTTGGCACCTGGCAGCGTTTACGGTTTGATTTAAAGAACATTCAATCTACCAAAATAACGCATTATGCAAAAAACTAAATTAAGTGCTTTTCTTTTGGGTATTTGCATCTTCATGGGTGCATGTACCACGGGTACAGACAATAAAGTCACCGACAAGACACAACCATCTACCCCAACAACTACGCAGCCTATTGCGGTAAAACCGGAATTGCAGTTGTATATGGTAAAGGTAGACAACCTTTTACTGCGCAATTTGCCTTCCAAAACCGGTTCGCAGGTGACCACCAAGTTTGCCGCAGGCGATTTTGTTGAAGGAACCGGTGTTGTTTCTGAACAAAAAGAAGAAGCCACCATTCAAAATATGGTGCTTCTTGAGCCCTACATAGAGGTTATTTCCACAACACCCGAACAGAAAAAAGGCTGGGCTTATGGTGGTGCTTTGTTGCCCGTGTACAGCGGCGCACGTAATACCACACCCGATCTGGGCATTTTATCACAATTCAGTATGGCACTCAAAGGCCTGAATACCAAGAAATTGGAAAGTGGTAAAAAGGCTTGGGACGCTGCAACTAAATCCTTTTCCAATTCCAGCGGAGCTTTGGCAGATGCTGGGTTCGTAATACTCAGGCAATTCTTGATGCGCTTGGAAATGGACGGTCAGTTTTATAATATAACAGAAGCGATCAATTGGTCGGATGATGACTATAAAGCCATGGCCGACGATAAATTTGATATGGGAAAATACCCGGCCACCAAATCGCTGGCGGAAAATGGGTTTACCATTGGAATGGGAGAAGGTCAGGTGTTTCCGATTACTGATTTTAAAAAATTACATGCCTTTTTTGCCCCAAAATGCAGCCCTGCCTTTAAAATCTTCCTTGATCAGGAATTGATGGAATTTAGTAACCAGGCTTGGGATGATGGTGGTATTATTGTACCATTGGAACAAATTGCCGACCGTGCTATTTTTTGGGAAAAATTCAACCAGAATAACCCTTATTTCTTGCTGAAAGACCAGACCAAAGAGTCGGAGCGCTGGACGGCCTTGGTGGTGCATAATGGCGCCGATAACACCCAGGTGTATAATTATGATACCAAAGAGGTAATGGACGACTATAAAAAGTTGTGGGCTTATGTGGTACAAAAATATCCTGGTACCGCCCTGGCTACTTCTATAAAAACATTACAGGATCTTTATGCCGCAGAGGGTTGGAAACTTACCCCGAAAGTGGAAGCCTGGATCAAGGACTATACCCAAAAGTTGTATCCTGAACAACAGGAAGCACAACAAGGCAACTAATTGCCCGCTGCCAGCAAGTATAAAACAGCCATACGAATGGCGACGCCGTTTTCTACTTGTTGTAAAATAATATTGTGTGGACCGTCGGCTACATCCGAATTGAGTTCCACGCCGCGATTGATTGGACCGGGATGCATAATGACAATATCCCGGTCCAATGCATCGAGCATGGGTTTGCTAATTCCGAAATATTGATGGTATTCCCGAATACTGGGGAAAAACTTGATGTCCTGCCGTTCGAGTTGAATACGGAGCACATTGGCCACATCGCACCAGCGCAAGGTATCCTGAATATCGTGTGATACTTCTACGCCAAGATCGGCATAATATTTTGGAATGAGGGTTGGCGGACCACAAACCCGCACTTTTGCCCCAAGTTTTTGTAAACAAAAAACATTGCTTAAAGCGACGCGGCTGTGGATGATATCTCCAATAATGGCCACTTTTTTCCCTGCCACATCCCCTAATTTTTCCCGAATAGAAAATGCATCCAACAAGGCTTGGGTCGGATGTTCGTGGGTGCCATCACCCGCATTTACGATATTTGCATCAATTCTTTGCGAAAGGTACACACAAGCACCCGGTGCAGGATGCCGCATCACCACCATATCCACCTTCATGGAAAGGATATTATTTACTGTATCCAGCAAGGTTTCGCCTTTGCTTACACTGGAGGAAGAGGCCGTAAAATTGACGATATCGGCACTGAGCCTGCGTTCTGCCAGTTCGAACGAAACACGCGTACGGGTGCTGCTTTCAAAAAAGAGGTTCGCAACCGTGATATCCCGCAAACTGGGCACTTTTTTTATCGGACGGTTGATGACTTCCTTAAAATTATCGGCTGTTTCAAAAATGAGTTGAATATCATCTTCGGTGATGTTTTTGATCCCAATGAGATGCCGCGTGGAAAGTCCTTTCATTTTTTGTCGTATAACAGTATTTGATCTTCACCGTGTGTTTCTTGCCAGCGCACCCGCACATAGGCTTCATCCACGGCATCCACACTGATGCCGATATAATCTGCTTGTATCGGCAGATGACGATTAAACCGTCGGTCTACCAAAACCAACAGTTCAACGGAGGATGGACGGCCATAATGTTGCAGGGCTGCCAGGGCTGCTTGGATGGTACGGCCGGTGTACAGCACGTCATCTACCAGTAGCACCTTTTTATTGGCTACAATGAAGTTAATTTCGTTTGGATATGGAGCAAGCGGACCACCTTCCATGCGAAAATCGTCGCGGTAGAACGTAATATCCATTTTACCATAATCGATGGCGGTATTTCCGGTGAGTTCGACCAAGCGCTTATAAATGCGGTTGGAAACGGACACACCCCGAGGTTGGATGCCGATAATACAGGCATTGGAAAAATCGCCCCAATCTTCCAACAGCTGGTGACTCAGTCGGTCGATGGTCAGCGCGAATCGTTCGCTGTTGAGGAGTATTTTTCCTGTTTCCATGGGCGCAAAGATAAATGCTTCGTGCGCTGTTTTTTCGAATAGTATTGAATAATCTGCGGGTAAAACATGAAATTTGCATTTATTCCGACTTACGTCCTTTCAAATTGCCTTTTATGTCGAAACAAACGAAAAGAAATCAGGTGTCCAAACCCACAAAACCCGCAATTTCTACCCAAAATCCTGCACCAACGGTAGTACAACGCGATACCCAGCGCTGGCGCCTGGCGGGCTTGTTGGCCCTTTTTGCTTTCCTGCTGTACAGCAACACGTTTGGGTTTGATTACGTACTGGATGACCCGCTGGTGATTACCCTCAACCAATATGTGCAGGCCGGATTTGGCGGATTATACGATATTTTTACGCACAGTTACCGGGCGGGCTCTTCTGTTGCGACCGATTCGGAATACCTATACCGTCCTTTATCGGTGGCCAGTTTTGCCATTGAATGGGCCATTGCACCCAATTCTCCCGGGTTTTACCACTTTATGAACGTATTGTGGTATGCCTGTACGATTGGTCTGGTATTTCTTTGTTTGAGTAAAATAATGCCCAATCGCCCCTTGGTATTGTTTGCCCTGGCAACGGCCTTGTTTGCAGCCCATCCCTTGCACACTGAAGTAGTGGCGAATATCAAGAGCCGCGATGAATTAATGAGTTTTTTCTTTAGCGTGTTGAGCCTCTATTGGTTTTGGGACTATACAAAAAGTCAACAAAAACAACGACTTATACTTGCATTATCCGCGTTTTTCCTTGCACTCTTATCCAAAGAAGGCGCTGTGACCATGTTGGTGCTTATTCCGATCAGTTTGTACTTTTTAGACTCAAAACGCAGCATTGCTGATACTTTGTCCAAAAGCAGTTGGTTGTTGATCCCGTTCTTTTTGTGGTTTTTATTGCGCTGGTCAGTGATGCATGGCCGGATGGGTTACACCCCTGATTTCAATGACAATCAATTGGTTGCAGCCGGATTGTTGGATCGATGGGCCACCGGATTTGTGCTTTTAGGCAAATATTTACAGTTGCTGGTTTGGCCGGCTGTATTGTCGTGGGATTATTCGTTCAATCAAATCCCGACCGTAAGTTGGTCCAGTCCGATTTGCTTACTGGCCTTTGGGGTGCATTTGGGTTTGTTGGGGTATGCACTTTGGAACTTTAAAAAGCGCAGTATTTTTTCTTACCTCATTTTGGCCTATTTCGCATCGATTGCCTTATATGCCAATATTTTTATGCTCATTGGTACAGTGGCTGGAGAGCGTTTGGCTTACAGCGCATCGCTATGGTTTGCCTTGGGCGTTAGTTTGTTGATTTGGAAACTGTTACGCATTCCTGATGAAAAAGTGGATGCATCGGCTTCCATCTTTGCAACCAAAAATGTGGCTACTTTCACAAGCATACTGGTGGTGCTTATTTTTGCTGCGAGTTATCGGACATTTGTTCGTACCCCCGTTTGGAAAGATAGTAATACCTTGTTTATCAATGACAAAGACAGCGCCCCCAATAGTTTTCGGAGTACGCGTGCGGCAGGGGAACAGTATTTCCTGCAATACCTCAAAAGCCCTACTGCGCCAGGGGCCGATAAATTATTGGAGCAGGCGCGGGTGTTCTTTGATAAGAGTTATGCCATTCGACCGACCGAAAATGCCGTGATCGGCTTAGGGAATGTAGATTTTTTCCGAAAAAACTATCCTGCTGCAGCAACCAAGTTCAAGCAAGCCCTCGAACTAAAACCCAACAATAAATTAGCAACCGATCGATTGCTTGCCACCTACATTGATTGGGGTAAATATGAAGGTCAAATTAACAAAGATTACGAGGCTTCCACCGCTTGCATGCTGGAAGGCCTAAAATTGTACCCTAAGAACCAGGTATTGCTGCGACAATTGGGTACTGCATATGGGCTTCAAAACAAGCACCGAGAAGCCATCTATTACTATGAAATGGCCCTTGAACAGGCGCCCGGTGACAAAGAGATCATCCAGAACCTTGCCATTGGATACCGTTTATTAGGGGATATGACCAAATCCGACTATTTTACCAGGCAATTGGGGCAGTAAATTAACGTTCTCGTAAGACATGTGGGGGTGCAAAAACCCTTATCTTTGCGTTTTACGTTAAAACAAATATGCGGATTTTCATTAGGCTTGTTACGTTGTTGGTGCTTTTCCAACCAGTATTGGTTGCGCAAAAAGTCAGTATTACCATTGTAAAAGGTACGGTTACCGATGCGGCGACTAAATTGCCTATTTCATTTGCAACTGTAAGTGTGCCTGGGCTGCCATTGGGACAACAAACGGATGAAAACGGGCATTATGCGATTAAAACGGATAAACCAATTACCATGATTAAGGCCAGCGCCTTGGGTTATCGAACCCAGGAAATACTGGTCAGAACGGGTAAGACCCAGGAAATTGATATTACCCTGCTGGATGAATCCCGGCAACTCGGCGAAATTGTCATAAAACCTGAAAAATACCGCAACAAAAACAATCCTGCGGTCGAACTGATTAGGCACGTTATTGATAACCGCGATAAAAACCACATTGAAGAAATGTCGGCTTATCACGACGAACAATATGAAAAACTCTTCTTTGGTCTGACAAACCTCAAAAATGAGATGAAGGATCGTAAGATGTTGAAGGGCATCCGATTTCTCCTCGACAATACTGACACCTCAAAAGTGGAAGGCATGGCAGTTATTCCCGTGTTTTTGCAAGAAAACATCATGGATTTTTACAGCCAATCGGACCCAAAAAAGTGGAAAAAACTGGTTAAAGCCTCCAAATCAGTGCGTTTCCCGGGCTTTATCGACCATGATGGCTTCAATAAATCGCTCCAATACCTGTACGAAGAAATTGATATTTACGATAATTATATTACGCTGCTCACCGATAAATTTTTGAGCCCGATTGCCAATAATGCACCGCTTTTTTACCGCTATTACCCGCAGGATACGACCGTGGAAAATGGGCGAAAAGTGGTAAGGTTGGAGTTTTACCCTCGGAACAAATTTGACATGCTGCTGCAAGGCGAATTATACATTGCGCTAGATAGTACCTACCCTGTTACCCGGATTAATTTCACGATCAATCCAAACATTAACCTAAACTGGGTCAATGATTTAGACATTACGCAAGATTATACTTTTTTGCCCAACGGCAAGTGCATTATTGTTTCGGAAGATTATCGTATTCAATTTGGCATTACCGAAAAAAGTTTGGGTATGGCGGCCCAACGGTATGTATTGCATCAAAACCCCGAATTCAACCAATCGATTCCGGAAGGTACCTTACAAGGGGTTTCAGAAATTGTATTTTTACCGGGTTCGACCCAAAATGATACCACTTATTGGGCTACCAAGCGCCCTACCCCTTTAACGCAGGCTGAAAACTATACCTACACCCATATGGATAGCCTGCAACGCACTTCCTTTTTTAAAGTGGTATCTAAATCACTTTACATCTTGGTGGGGGCTTATGCCCCTGCAGGGCGTTGGTTGGAAATTGGGCCGATTAACTCTTTTTATGCATTTAATGACGTAGAAGGGACCCGATTTCGGTTTGGTGGGCGTACCAGTACCAATTTTAGCGATCGATATCGGTTGGAAGGGTATGCAGCCTACGGGCTAAAGGATCAACAATGGAAATATCGGATCAAAGGCACCTTTGCCTTGCCGGGTAGTACTTTTAACAAATTCCCTTATAATCTGCTACGCGTAAGCTATGTGAATGATGTGATTATACCTGGACAAAACTTCCAAGGCGTTGGCAGTAATTTGGGGAACTCTTTTGTGCGGGGGATAAATGATAAGTTTTTCTTGAATAAAAAACTAAACTTGGAATATGAAAAGGAGTTTGAAAACCATTTTTCGTTTCAAACGGGTTTAGTACAACAAGATTTCAAACCCTTGGGTGCCTTGTCATTTATTCCTGCGGAAGGTGGTGAACCGGTGTTCAATCCGGTATCGGCATCTGGTGCTTACTTGCAGTTGCGGTATGCGCCAGGCGAAAAAAACTACCAGGGCACGAATGGTCGGGTGCTGGTCGATTTTAATTATGTCGCCAACATTCGGTACAGCAAAGGCATTAAAGGATTTATGAACGGCCAATACAACTATAATGAGTTGACGGCAAGCATATACAAATACACCGATTTGCCCCCGTTTGGGTATAATTTTCTATACATGGAGGCTGGGGCTATTTTCGGGAAAGTTCCATATCCTTTGCTTACCGTGCATCGCGGTAACCAGTCGTACATCAACTTGCCGTTTTCATACAACCTGATGAATTTTATGGAATTCATCAGCGACCGTTACTTCACGGTGATGACGGAACATTATTTTAATGGCCTCATTTTCAACAAAATACCCTTGTTTCGCAGGTTAAAATTTCGGGAGGTATGTGCCTTTAAAATGATCTACGGCCGGGTAACTGATATTAACCAACCCAAAGAAGGCTCGGGACTTTATCTTTTCCCAACGCAACCCGATGGTTCACCCCTCAGTTACAGCCTGAGTGCGCGCCCTTATTTAGAGGCCAGCGTAGGCATCAGCAATATTCTGAAAGTATTGCGGGTCGATTTGATTCGCCGATTTAACTACCTCGACCACCCGAATGTAAGTCAGTTTGGTATTCGGGCCTCTGCGGTAGTCACTTTCTAAACTTACACATCCTTCATCGTGAGGGCTACCCTTTTGCGGGCGTAGTCTATTTCCAGCACCCGCACCATTACTTGTTGCTGCAAATGCACCACTTCCAGCGGGTTGGTGACAAACTTGTTCGACAATTGAGAAACGTGCACCAGGCCTGAATCCTTGATGCCAATATCGATAAAGGCGCCAAAATTGGTGATATTCGTAACGATTCCGGGCAATACCATGCCTACCTGAAGGTCGTCGAGGGTATGTACATTGGCAAATTCGAAAGATTTGGCGGCCCCGCGTGGATCCAATCCGGGTTTTTCCAACTCTTTCAAAATGTCTTGCAGGGTCGGTAAGCCCACATCGCCTTGCACATATTGTTTGAGGTTGATCCGTTGGCGTTGCGCGCGGTCTTTGATTAAATCTTGGAGGGAACAGCCCAAATCATCGGCCATTTTTTGCACCAAGGCATAGCGTTCGGGGTGCACTGCGGTGTTATCCAGTGGATTTTTGGCCTCCCGGATGCGTAAAAAGCCCGCGCATTGTTCGAAGGCCTTATCACCGAGTCGGGCTACTTTTTTTATTTCAGTGCGACTTTTAAACGCGCCATTTTCAGCACGGTATTGCACGATGTTTTGCGCCAGCACAGGGCCAAGTCCCGAAACGTACGTTAAAAGGTGTTTGCTGGCGGTATTCAGGTTGATCCCTACCGCATTTACGCAACTTTCGACCGTTCTATCCAAACTAGCCTTGAGCAAGGTTTGATTCACATCGTGCTGATACTGCCCTACCCCGATGCTTTTCGGGTCAATTTTAACCAATTCGGCCAGGGGATCCATTAAGCGGCGGCCGATACTGACTGCTCCACGCACCGTCAAATCCTGGCTTGGAAACTCTTCGCGCGCGACTTCAGAGGCAGAATATATAGAGGCACCGGCTTCATTGACCTGAAATATTTCAATGGGGCGGGCAAATTTGATTTTGTGCAGGAAATCCATGGTTTCCCGGCCCGCTGTTCCGTTGCCAACCGAAATGGCATCGATACCATATTTGTCGACCAGTCCTTCAATAATACTCTGGCTTTCAAACACTTGGCGCTGTGGTTCGTGCGGGTAAATGGCGGTATTGTGCAGCAGGTTACCGTTGGCATCCAGGCAAACCACCTTGCAGCCGGTACGGAAACCAGGGTCGATCCCCAGCACAGATTTTTCACCCAACGGGGCAGATAGCAGCAATTGGCGCAGGTTTTCGGCAAAAACGCGAATTGCCTCGAGGTCTGCTTTTTCTTTGCTGACATTACGGAATTCGGTTTCGATGCCCGGTTGCAACAATCGTTTGTAACTGTCTTTTACCGCTTGCCGCACCTGATCAGCAGCCTCGCCAAACGTCGTAACATACAAGGCATCCAGGTCTTTGATCGACATTTCTTCATCGGGTGCGATGCCCACGCGCAGGAAGCCTTCTTCTTCGCCCCGGCGCATGGCCAGCAGGCGATGTGAAGGACAATTGGACAGTTTTTCACTCCATTCGAAGTAATCCTGGTATTTCTTGGCCGCTTCTTCCTTGCCTTTTACCAGTTTGGAGGCAATGATGGCCCCTTTATCAAAGTGGCGGCGTATTTTATCGCGTGCTTTTTTGTCCTCCGCAATCCACTCAGCCATGATGTCACGCGCACCTTGCAGGGCTTCGTCAACATTGGGTACTTGATCTGTAATATATTGAGCAGCAATGGTTTCGATGGCTTTATCGCGTTGTGCGAAGAGTCGTTGTGCGAGTGGTTCCAGGCCTTTTTCGATGGCCATGGTAGCGCGTGTTTTGCGTTTTGGGCGGTATGGAAGGTATAGGTCTTCCAATTCGGTCATGGTTGCAGCCGATTCGATGGATTTGCGCAATTCAGGCGTAAGTTTACCTTGCTCCTCAATGCTTTGCAGAATCACTTCGCGCCGTTTATCGAGTTCCATCAATTTTTTAAGGACATCTTGAATATCAGCGATTTGCACTTCATCCAATTCGCCAGTGGCTTCTTTGCGGTAGCGGGCGATAAACGGAATGGTAGCACCGGATTCGAGGAGTTCGACGGTGGCTTCTACCCGACGAAAGGGGATGCTCAGAATTTGGGAAATACGGCTTGCGTAACTCATGGGATATAATTGTGTTAAATGGTATTGGAGCGGGGGACAAATTTCTATATTTGACACAAATTGTAGGTACTTTTTTGATAAAAAGTTACCAACATTTAAATAACCGCTTTGGAATCTCGATTTTAAAACAATACATATACAAAACCGGTAGTGATTAATTGCCACCGCGCTGCATTAAACCAGATATTGATTAATTTGGTGGCAAATGCGATAAAATATCTCTAACGTAAAGAAGTTGATTGAGCGATTAGGAGGAACCATCGAAGTAGAATCGGAAATAGGAACAGGAAGTACGTTTCGATTTTGTCTGGAAAAATAGCGTATGTTGAATGTTACGCATCAATAAACCATGCATTTTTACTTTAAAACGGTAAATTAAAGTACATTCGTGGCATTCTTTTTGAACGAGTTGGTATAATTGCTGACTTTAGCATACATTCAGATTTATTCGCCAAACCTGTTTAAATGTACACTGAGACACAAGCCACGGAATTACACGCGGAAAAAACGATGTTGCAGGACCAACTACATCAAAAGAAGCGGATGCTTGAATTGATGGAACAACTGTCCAATACCGGGAGTTGGGAAATGGATATTCCTACAGGTAAGCAAGTTTGGTCGGACAATTATTATAAAATATGCGGATTAAAACCGGGTGAGCGGGAGTCGAGCACCGAATTGGCCATCGCGATGATTCACCCCGACGACCGGGAACGCACCCTGTTTACCTTTTACCATGCCGTAGAAAATGGCCAGCGCTATGATATAAAAAAGCGTTTGGTTCGTCCGGATGGCGAAGTAGTGATTGTCCATTCAATTGCTACCCCCGAATTTGATGAACATGGCAAAGTGTGCAGGATGTACGGCACATTGCAGGATATTACAAAAAAATTGAAGACCGAGAAGGCCCTGGTAGATGGCATTCAACGGTTCAACCTCACGATGGAGGCGGCACGAGATGGCTTGTGGGAATGGGATTTGGAATCGGACACTGCTTTTTTTTCGCCCCGCTTTAAAGAAATGTTTGGTTTAGATACCCAAAGCGACAATGAAGGGGTGCTTTTTTTCAACAAGCGGGTATATCCCGCCGATCGCGACCAGGTATTGCAAGCACTTACCTTGCACTTTAAACACAATGAGCCTTTTCTGCAAGAATTTCGCATGAAGGATCATTTGGGGGTATATACCTGGTTTTTGGTACGGGCCCAAGCGAGTTGGAACCAGGAAGGTCGCGCAATACGCATGGCGGGCTCAATTACCGACATCAGTGAAAGTAAAAAGAAACAAAAGCTGCTGGAAGATACAGAGGAGGTGGCAAAAATTGGTAGTTGGGAACTTGATTTTGCGCAAAACAAGATCATCTGGAATGAAACCATGCGTCAAATCCATGAAGTTTCCGATGATTTTGTACCAGACCTGAATTATGCCGAGCGTTTCTTTAAGGAAGGGGCACCGCGCGATCGGATGAATGCAATATTTAACCAGGCGATACTAGATGGCTTAGATGTCGATGTTGAATTGGAATTTGTAACGGCCAAGGGCAATGAACGCTGGAAAAGACTTACGATCCGCACCGAAAAAAGTGGCGATATCCCTGTCAGAATGTATGGTATTTGTCAGGATATAACCGACCGGAAGCGCGCAGAGCAAACCTTGATAGATTTGCTTGCAGAAAAGAACACCATTCTGGAAAGTATTACCGACGGCTTTTGCACCATCAACCGCAATTGGGAAGTGACGTACTGGAACCGGGCAGCAGAAGTTATTACTACCCTGCCTCGGGAAAAAGTGCTCGGAAAAAATATGTGGAAGGTATATGGAGATGCGCGTGAAATGGTGTTTTTCAGGGAATACCACCGGTCGATGGAAGCCCATGTACCCGTACATTTCGAGGAGTATTACCCCTTTATAGACAAATGGTTTGAGATTTCTGCTTATCCTTCCGAAATTGGGCTTTCCGTTTATTTTAAAGATATTACACAAACCCGGCATTTGCTTCATTTGCAACAATTGGAGCAACAGGTGCTGGAAATGAACATTAAGAAAGATAGTAAAATTGAAGAAACGATCCGTTTTTACCTGACAGAAATTGAACGGTTACATCCGAATATGATTTGTTCAATCCAAAAATTACGCAATAATAAGTTATTGAACTGGGTTTCTGTCGGCTTGCCAAAATCTTATTTGGAATTAATAGAAGGCATTGAAATCGGCCCGGAAGTTGGGTCTTGCGGCACCGCAGCCTTTACAAAACAAACGGTGATTATTCCCGACATTAGTAAAGACCACCGTTGGTCAAAACATGGCGCAATTGCAATCGCACATAATTTGAAGTCATGCTGGTCTATTCCAATTTTTGACTCCAATGAAACAATCGTCGGCACGTTCGCGATATACCACCCCACCCCGAAATCGCCCAATGCTTCGGAAATGCAAACGATCACGCGCGCCCGAAATATTTTACAGATCATCATTGAAAACAAGGCGATTGAGCAAAATTTAAAATTAAGCAATGAACGTTTTGAGTATGCTACGCAAGCTACCTCGGATGCGATTTGGGATTATGATCTGATTACCAATACGTTATTTTGGGGTGATTCTTATGCCCGCCTGTTTGGAAATGAAAATACCACACAGCAGACAAACCTTGAATTTTGGGTAGACCGTGTTCATGAAGAGGACCGCGATCGGGTATTACAGAGCCTGCTTCGACACATTCAAACCGAAAAAGGTATTTGGCATGAGACATATCGATACTTGCGTTCTAATCATCAATATGGCTTTGTGAGCGATAAAGGGGTGGCCATCCGCGATGAAAACGGGAAGGCCGTGCGTATGATTGGTGCGATGCAGGATATCACCCACCAAAAAGAAGAAGAGCAGCAAATGAAATTGCTGGAATCGGTGATCACCAATGCGAAGGATGCCATTATGATCATGGAAGTTGATGAACACCTTTCCGATCGTGTCGTGGTCATTTATGCCAATGCAGCCTTTACTGGCCTAACAGGCTATACGCTTGAAGAAATTAAGTTTATACCTCCACGCATATTATTAGGCCCCAAAACAGATGAAACGGATGTTCAACGCGTAAATGATGCACTTAAACTTGGACAACCTATTGAAGTTGAATCAATTAACTATAAAAAAAATGGTGATACTTTTTGGAATAATTGCTCAGTGGTACCCATTTTTAACCCAAAGGGCCAATTTACCCATGTAATTTCCATACAAAAAGATATTACAGAACGAAAAATAGCGGAAGCAGAACGAGAAACATTTAATCAGATATTGCGCGCCATCAACCAACATGATTCGCTTGATCAGGGCATGCAACTTGCAGCTTCACTCCTTGCCAAACATTTCGATTGTCCTTATGCAGAAGCCTGGTCTATCAATTTCAAGGCGACCAGAATGATGTTCCGTACGTGCTGGATGACGGATCCCCGATTTATGAGCATGACAGATGCGCTGGTACGGCACAATGTAGTGTTCGGGCAAGGCCTGATTGGAACAACCCTGGAGGAAAAAAACATTGTGTATTGGGATACTCTGAATGATCGCCCTTTCCTCAGAAAAGAGATTGCCAAACAAGTGGGTTTGGTAAGTGCCATTGGCATTCCTATCTTCTTTAAAGCGGAGATCATTGCTGTTTTTTGCCTTTATTCTGAAAAACTGTTTTCAAAGTCCCCTCAAACCTGCAATTTATTACAAAGCATCAGCACACAAATCGGGGCTGACATTCAAAAAAACAGAATTGACGAAGAGTTGAATCATTTCTTTAGTCTTTCACCGGATGTACTTTGTATTGCCAGTGAGGATTGTTATTTCCGGAAAATAAATCCGGCCATGGTAAAAATCATGGAATATACAGAAGCAGAATTGCTTTCAACATATATACCAGAATTTGTACATCCGGAGGACCGAGGTATGTATTTGGGCGGATTTAAGGAATCACACAACGAACTACAACCCTTAATGGTTGAAAACCGCTTCATTACCAAATCCGGGAAAATTGTTTGGTTTGAATGGCAAATGGTACCCTTAAAATCAGAAGGACTTCTCTATGCAGTTGCTAAAGACATCACCCAAAAGAAAGCGATGGATGAAGAGAAAAAGCAACTGATTGAGGCGTTGACAAATAACAACCGAGAGTTAAAGCAGTTTTCTTACATCACTTCGCATAACTTACGTTCTCCGTTGACAAATATGCTTTCCGTATTCGATTTATTGGATTTGGAACATATTACCCACAAAGAGACCATCGTATTGATTGATGCCTTAAAAAAGTCAACGTTACATTTAAACAATACACTGAATGACCTGATCGATATTTTGATTGTAAAAGGCAATACCAATTTAACGTTGCGGTCTATCCAATTTGCTCGGGTTTACCAGTCTGTCACAAATTCGATTCAGCACCTGATTGATGAATCGGGCGCAATCATTGAAATCGATTTTCACGAAGCGCCGGAAGTTGTATTCAACGTTGAATATTTAGAGAGTATTTTTCTAAACTTGCTGACCAATTCCATCAAATATTCCAAGAAAAACGAAAATCCTAAAATAAAAATATACAGTTACATGAAAAATAAAAATATACACCTTAATTTTGAGGATCAAGGCCTGGGATTCGATTTGGAAAAAGTGAAAGATCGAATTTTTGGCCTGTACCAAAAATTTCATACCCACAAAGACAGCAAAGGGATCGGACTATATCTGGTTCATTCGCAAATAACCGCGTTAGGAGGCTCCATTGCTGTCGAAAGTAAGCCATTAGAAGGAACCAAATTTACCATATGTTTTAAACCTGATGCATCATGATCCCCACCTTGCTATGCGTCGATGACGACAAAATGACCCTCATGCTCATTCGACTGATTTTGGAGAAAGCCAACTTTTGCGAAACATTGTTGACCGCAGAAAACGGCGCCTACGCACTCGAACATTTTTCGGAACAACAAAATTTACCCATGGAAGCACGGGTTTATCCGGAAGTCATTTTGTTGGACTTGAACATGCCTGTTATGAATGGCTGGGAGTTTTTGTCTGCTTTCGCCGAAATGTTTCCAGAAAAAACGCCACAAACCAAAATCTTTATCCTTTCCTCGAGCGTAGATCCTTTTGAAAAGGACCGCGCCCTGAATCACCCCTTGGTCGTTGACTTTTTGCCCAAACCGCTCAATATAGAAGCGTTGGAAAAACTAAAAAAGCACAGCGTCCTGGTTGATTTTTTCATTACCGCTGCATGATTTGCCGGAATGATTCCATTTGAGTACGATTCCAATCTGTAAAACGTACGATATTTATCAATGATCCAGGCTTTACATAAAATAAGGCCGCAATTTTGCGTTTCAATATAATAGCAATACTTTTGCATCGAAAAGTTAAACTACCTATTCACTAAAGGTACAACACCAAACAGATTTTGTTATGACACCACTTACTCCTATTACGGTTGCTTATGGCGATGGAATCGGCCCGGAAATCATGGAAGCAACCTTGCGCATTATTCAGGCAGCAGGCGCTCAAATTGAGCCTGAGGTTATTGAAATTGGCGAAAAAGTATATCTGAGCGGCAACAGCGCAGGCATTGATGCGGCTGCTTGGGAATCGCTTCGTCGGACTAAAGTGTTTTTAAAGGCACCGATTACCACCCCACAGGGGGGCGGTTTTAAAAGTTTGAATGTAACTACCCGTAAAATGTTGGGCCTGTTTGCCAACATTCGCCCCTGTGTTTCTTATGCGCCTTATGTGGCCACCAAACACCCGGTGATGGACGTGGTAATTGTTCGAGAAAATGAGGAAGACTTGTATGCCGGGATTGAACACCAACAAACCCCTGAGGTTGTACAATGCCTAAAAGTGATCAGCCGACCTGGAACCGAGAAAATTATCCGATATGCCTTTGAATACGCAAGGCAATATGGCCGGAAAAAAGTGACTTGTTTCACCAAAGACAATATCATGAAACAGACCGATGGACTGTTTCACAAAGTTTTTGATGAAGTGGCCCTGGAATACCCTGATTTGGAAAACGAACACTGGATTGTCGATATTGGCGCAGCGAAATTGGCTGATACGCCCGAAAACTTTGATGTAATTGTAATGCCCAACCTGTATGGGGATATTCTTTCGGATGTAGCTGCACAAATTGCAGGATCAGTTGGCTTGGCAGGTTCCGCCAATATTGGTGCTTCGGTGGCCATGTTTGAAGCCATTCATGGTTCGGCGCCACGGCGTGCCGGACAAAACCTGGCCAATCCAAGTGGCTTGTTGCTCGGCGCTGTACAAATGCTGGTACACATCGAACAAGCTGCTGTTGCCGAAAAGGTCCACAATGCCTGGCTTCGTACTTTGGAAGACGGTGTACACACCTATGATATATATGACGAAAGCGTAAGCACCCAAAAGGTAGGTACCCGCGAATTTGCCGATGCTGTGATTGCACGGCTCGGACAAAAACCTCAAAAACTTAAAACCGTCGATTACAGCAAGGCCAAAGAGCGCATTCAAATTAAACTAAGTACCCCGAAACCTGCAACGCTTGAAACGGTTGGGGTCGATATTTTTCTGTACCACGAAAACCGCAACCCGCAGGTATTGGGTGATGCCATTCAAGCCTTTGGTGCAGGTGACTTAAGCCTCTCCATGATCACCAACCGGGGGGTAAAAGTGTATCCAGGCGGAATCCCGGAAACATTTTGCACCGACCATTGGCGTTGCCGGTTCAAATCAGAAACCCTGCAGGCGATTCCGTACCTCGATATTATTGCCTTGCAACATCGGATTACCTCGGCGGGCTATAACATTATTAAAACGGAAAACCTCTGTACGCTGAACGGCGAACCTGTTTTTTCTGCCGGACAAGGAGCCTAATAAATAACAATTTGTTTACGCGTAGTAACTAGAAACACGGGCGATGCACAATTTCGATCCGTGTTTCTATTTATAAAATAAATTATTTTATAATATACTGTTTTTAAACGATTTACATATTTTCTATTTTTATTTTTTATATCCCAATAGACTTGGTACATTATTTGTTCGAAATAAAAGTGAAAGTCGGTTGGATTCTAGGAAATTTCACCGATTTTTACGCCTTCTTTTTAATAGTAGTCAATAATGCTCCCTCACTGCTGAATATAATCTTGAAATTATCAACCAAATTCAGAACCAGACTACCCATTCGAAAACAAAATGTTAAAAATAGCCTTCATTGAAGACGATTTAAATACCCTGAAAAGCCTCCAAGAAGTGCTCAAATTGCAGCCAGCCATTGTTTGTTCTGTTGCTGCTGAATCTGTAGAAAGTTTTTGGGAATTATTGCCAGATCGTGTTGTATTAGACGTGATTTTTGTTGATATTCAATTGCCTGGTTTATCGGGACTTGAAGTATTGCCCAATCTAAAAAAGCGTTTCCCGGATGCCGAGATCGTAATGTTCACGCAATTTGAAGAAGAAGAACATTTGCTAAAGGCTTTGCATGCTGGAGCCAGCGGTTACCTGTTGAAGGGTTTTCCAATTTTGCAATTGCCAGAAATGATCCAATCCATTGCCTTGGGCGGGGCCTTGATATCGCCTAAAATGGCCAAAAAACTGATCACCTACCATAACCCTACCAGCTCACCTACCTCCGACCTGCTCAGTCCAAAAGAATTGCAAATTTTGAAAATATTTGCGGCCGGGGAAAGTTATGAAGAAGCAGCAGAAATGCTCAGCATGACCATAGATGGTATACGCTACCACGTCAAAAACATCTATAAAAAGCTGCACGTCAATAATAAGATCGATGCAATCCGCGCTTTGAAAGACGAGCTGATATAACACGGCAACGATGCTGTTCCAACCCTTGAATTTGGCGCTACTTGCGCTTTGTGGCTTGCTGTTTTTTTGGAGTTTAATTGAGCGTCGCCGTCGTCGCACGATAGGCCAATCGCTTACCCGAAAATGGAGCAAACAAATTGAAGCCGTCCGCACCCAACTCGATGCGGCGATGGAACCTTTATATTCCGATTTAAAACTGATCGAAAACTCCTTAGCATACGATAATATCAATACCTTAGAAACGATCCCTGAACTAGAACCGATTGATAATAAAAAATGGAACAATCAGTTGACGTTACTAAAAATTACCGTCCAACGCCAACAACAAGTACACGATCACCTGCGAAAAATAGCAGCACGCAAAGAAATGGAATTGCGGGCTTTTAATTACACCATCAGCCACGACCTGAAAACGCCCTTAAATAATGCGTTGTACTTCATGGACTTAGCCTTGGCGCGTAAATCGCCCGAACAAGACGAAGAACTGATCTACTATGTGGAGCAAACAAAACACTTGCTGCTTGATAGCCGCGACATGATTGACAGCATCGCAGCCTATTCTTATGCCGACAATGTTGATTTGAGCATTCAGGAGATTGATTTGGTGGTGTTGTTGAATAAAATCACCCGCCAGTTGCAACAATCGTTTGAAGCATATGCCCAAACTACCGTAGATATTACGACACCCTTGCCCACCATATTTGCCGACCCACTGTTGATCCGGCAGGCATTTACCAACTTAATCAGCAACGCATTTAAATTTACGAAATACAATCCGAAGCCACATATAAATATTAATGGCTATAAAGGCATTGATTTTGTCGAAATCAGCATAGCGGATAATGGAGCAGGCATTCCCCCGGAAGGAATAGATCAGATTTTCCAACTTTTTCATACCGCCCACGCACGTTCGGCCTTCGAAGGATCCGGCGCCGGACTGGCCATTGTGAAACGAATCGTAAACCGTCACCAGGGTAACATTTGGGTGGAAAGCCTAGGTAAAGATCAGGGTGCCACGTTTTATTTGCGGATGCCTTTGCCCGACAATGCAAAAACGCCCCTTTAGCGCCAAATTTTATTCTGAAATACCTTCAAAATTCCCATCAAAATAGAATTAAAATTAAATATACACAAGTATGTATTTTATGTAAAGTAAAGATTAACTTTGCTGACTTACTTTAATCGGATATTAGCGGTTCCTCCCTTCTTATGATCTTGATTTATAACGATTAGCTGCTGCCATCGTGTTGGTTGCCGCTTTAAACAACACTAGCCGTCATGTTTTCAAAATTACCCTTTAAGGCAGACTTGAATGAAATAAAGTATGAATACATCGCGTGTTTTGTTTGCATGTTGATGTTTTTCATGATTATTGCTTCTCTGATCATCTGGAAACATTAAACTTATTTGATTCACCATCAAAAATAAAGGAGTCACCCTGTTAAGAGGATGACTCCTTTAAAGTTTATGGTCTGAATGAGGGGCTCCTACCGGAATATTATCTTACCCTCAATCGCAGATTTGCTACCATCCTGAATGGTAAAGAAATACAATCCTGCGGGTAGATTGCTCCGTCCAACACGCGTTATCGTTTGGGTAATCACTTGATTACGAACTAATTGTCCCTGGCTATTGCGCAAGGTGAGGAAACCCGCGCCGGAAGGTATTTCAATAAATAATTGATCGCCTGCAGGGTTCGGATAAATCTTTACATCGGATTGCTTTTGCCCAGCATCTACACCCACACTTTGAACAAAATGGGTACCAATGGTGTGATAAACCATATTGGTGATCACCGGCGCATTGAAATCAAAATAAATGGCCGCTTTGTTCTCCAACAAGGTTTCGTCCGGATTATTGGCTTTTTGCTTTACGCTGAATTTGAAAAACCCGTTGGAAGCAATTTGATTCACATGGCTATCGGGCAACATGATGTTTTTAAATGAAAACCGTAACACGTTGTTTTCCAGCAAATCGTAGGCATATAAATGGCTTGAAGCGCCGGGACGTACCGAATTAGCATCCAGGAATTCCGACAAAGTATCCAATACCACAATATTGAAGGCCGTATCGGTACCCGTATTTTGGAAGCGGATTTTATACTCCAAATCGGTATTGGCTTTTAATAAATGCTGCGCGCCATATCCTTCCGGCATTGCTTGCTTGTCGTTGGGATCGTAAGAGCCAATGTTTTGTTCGCAGTCCAGTGCAACAAACGGGTTCGGATCGTCTACCGGAAACTGCCGTACCAAACCTGTTTGGTTGATACCACCACAACCTTCTACAACAGCCACTGCTGGTCCGCCATAAGGATGAAATGGCTCCTGGTTGGCCTGCAAACGCCAGGTTGCGCCATTGGCAGGCAATACGAGTTCCTTGATACCATCGGCAGACAACTGGAATTTGCCTTCCTGATACATGATAATGTCTTCTACCACCACAAAATCAAGTTCCTGGGCCATGTTTCCAGCGCCCTGGTTTTTGATTTGCATACGGACACTATCGGCTTCACAGGTTATCTCCAGGCGTACATCGGCACCCGACCAGTTGGCGTTGGTGCGGCAAAGGGTATCCGGGAAAATATGGGCTTCTGTACAATGGGTTGCACCGAATTCTGCTTCGCAACTGAGGACAAAGTTCACATAGAAATTTTTACATTCCCCGGTATTTAGGGTATCCAGGCTCACTGACCATTTATTGTTACCCAAGTCGGTAGCAGGTGCGCTGAAAACCGGATCAGTAAAAAATGGATCTAACTGCACTTCTACGCGGGTATTGGGAACATCCTGGGTGCTCAAATTACAAGCCTCAAAATAGTAGGAGTTTTGAAAACACCGGCGTAAACGATTGGTAGACAAGCTTATGGTAAGCAAACGGCAAGTATTGTTCAGGGTAACGGGCATATTCAAATCAGCAAGAATGCCGCCTTGTGCCTGCACCGTGTCGATTAATGGACATATCTCTTCGGTAGGAATACTAGGAAGCACGGTTACCTCCATCAAAGTGTCCACATTCGGTAGGGAAATACCGTAATAGCCATTCGCGTCTGTTCGACCAAAGTTTTCGACGCCCGAAATGAGTCCTCTTGCTTTCACATTCCAACCCGCCAGGTAAGGCTCGCCTGTTTCCAAACTGCAATTCTGGTTATTGTCTCCAAATACCCGGCCCTGCACGCCCGCTAAAACCGTATCCGTGATCAAAATAATCTGCAAATAGCGGTAGCCATTGGCATTTAGATTAAAAAAGGTAGAAAAATTAGTTGGAAAAGGGTCATCTGGTAAAATCTTGGAGATGGTAGGCGACCAAGGAAAAGGCGTACCGGAAGCCGACACAATCGGGCCGGGAAAATTGTCCGGATGTTTTGGAAACACATTGGGTTGTGGGTTCGGCACATTAATTACCGGCAAATTCGGATCATAGGTACACCAGTTAATGATGGTCCAGGTGCGCTCCAACCGAATCGTAGAATCTTGGACAATGTTAAACACCTGATCCGAATAGGAAACGCCGATCACTTCGCAGTCTTTGCCCAGAAAACTAGGCTCGCCGTAATTGCCGGTGGCATTAAAGGTTGAAAGGATTAAATCGTCGGGAAAGTGTACCGCATAATTTTGTACATGGGAAACCACGATGCGCTGCGAACAAGTAGCGGAGTTGGCACTGCAATCCAGGGCTTTAAATGTACGCAAAATGGTTCCTTTGCTACAAATCGTATCAAAAAGACCATAGTTTAATGCAACAGTAATTGTATCCAGGCAACAATCATCGGTGGCAAGTGCATAACTATAAGCCGCCAAAGTTGGATCAAATTGTTCGCAACTCACCGACACATTCGCGGGGGGCGTACAAATTGGCTTTATGATGTCATTTTGACAATCTTGTGCCTGCCCAAACAGGGCTAGCAAGAGCAATGGCAGGATACATCCCGCTCGAAGGAGGATCTTCATGGATTCGAATTGCATTGGTTGAATAAAAGCATTTTTCATAGGATTACCTGATTTTTTTGCAAGTTGTTGTTTTAGTTGGGATGAATCAGCCGGTTAGGTGTCGTTTTCAAGTGTACACTTCTTTTGAACGATACAAAAGTGCAACGAAGTAATTAGGCCACCAAAATCAATTTAATCATTTTGTAGAGTACTTTTCAGACTTTTTTAAATGTAAGTTCTTTATATTGAACATTTCACAGTATTTTTGTAAATCAAATTATGAAAAAAAGATTTGACTACCTTGTACTTTTATGGAAAAAAGTAGTCTTTTTCAACTGATTACCACGCTTACGCCCATTGAAAAGCGGGAATTGCGCAAGTTTTTACGCTCCCCCTACTTCAACCAGCGGGAAGATCTGGCGGTGCTTTTTGAGTTGTTGGCACAATATACAACCCCGCCCAGCAAGGAGGAAATCTGGCAGCAAGTACAACCTGATGTCGCATATGACGATCAGAAAATGCGGCTGCTGATGAGTTACTTATTGCAATTGATGGAGCGCTATTTTATCATTAAAGAACTGGAATCCAACCCTTTGGAGGCTAATTTAATGTTGTCGATTGCGTACCGCAAACGGGCACTTCCTGATGCTTTTGAGCGGGTTCAGAAGGACCTGGACCGCAATTTGCAAAAACAACCGCTGCGGGACGAATCGTTTTATGGCCTCCAACACCGCCTGCAATGGGCGCGATTTCAAACGGTATATGTCAAAAATCCGACGGAAATTGCATTGCTGCATACCATCTCCGACACGGCCGATGTGGAGTATTTGATTCGAAAATTGCGGCTTTTTTGTTTGCGCACGGCCCATCAATCGGTGTACCCCTCGGAGCAAAATGATATGGATTGGGCACAACCCATCATTGCCCAAGCGGAAAAACAGGATTTAAAAGCGCATCCGGCCCTGGAAGTGTACCTCTTGTGTTATTATATGCTCAGCTTTCCGGAGCAGGAACTTCATTTCAAAAATTTCAAAAATGCCCTTTTTGTCCATGCTTTGCGCTTTAATTTGGAAGAAATGCATGGTTTATACATTTGGGCCATCAATTTTTGCGTGCGCTGCCTGAACGCAGGCAAAGCCGAATATTTGCAAGAAGTATTGGATTTGTATAAAGAGGGCCTATTAAAGGGATATTTGTTTGAAAACGGGATACTTTCCAGGTTTACCTACCACAATATCGTAGCCGCTGGCTTGCAGGCAGGAGAACTAGACTGGGTGCGGTATTTCATCAATGAATTCAAACACAAACTGGAAAAAAAATATCGGGAAAGCGCCTTTAGTTTCAACCTGGCCCGCCTTGAATATGCCAGCAAACACTACGATTTTGTGCTCGAATTGCTTCAAAAAACCAATTACCGCGATCCTTTGCGCAATTTGGCCGCCAAAACACTGCTACTCAAGACCTATTATGAAACCAATGCCTTTGACGCCCTCCAATCGCACCTCGATGCCATGCGCAATTACATCCACCGCAAACACGTATTAGGGTATCACCGCAGCAATTACCTGAATGTGATCAAATACACCGAAAAACTCATGCATACCGACCTCCGCAACCGAAAAGCCGTGGAACGTCTCTGGCAGGAAATTGAAGCGGAAAAGATTTTAACCGAAAAAGGCTATTTTGAAAAAATACTACATGCGGACTTATACCAAGATTAAAGTGGATTTGAGGGATGGATGGATAAAAATTGATTTTCAATGGATTCGAATCCAGCCGTTTTGATAACCACTTTGCGTTGACTATAACTGTGATCTAATAGACTTCCTGGTTTTTGTGCCCTATCTTTGCGCCCAACATCCAAACAGCACGCGGCCTACTTTTCTATGAAAAACAATTTCCAGTTCATTTTTCTGTTCTTTTTGCTCGGTAACAGCACCCTTCAAGCCCAACAGGGATTTGAAAACGTATTCTTTAACCTGTTTGGAGACGAACTCATTGATAGCCTGGCCAGCCACTACCGCCCGGTCAATGTGCTTACTTACGCGGATGCACGGGATACACTCTATGCCAAAATTTTGGCTGCCGATGACGACAGCATTCGATGTATATACTCCGGCCATACTTTATATCTTGCTCCTAATCAAGATCCTACGCAGTATATTTACCTGGGCGGCGGTACCAATGGCATGAATACCGAACACGCCTATCCGCAAGGCAAAGGTGCAGCCGACGGCAATGCCCGCAGCGACATGCACCACCTCTACCCTGCTCGCATTCCTGTAAATGAGGCACGCGCGGACAAGCCTTACCTGGATATTGTGGATACGCAGGTGGATAAATGGTTTATCAATAATCAGATATTTACGGCTGTTCCCACCACGAATATTAACGCCTATTCCGAATCCCGGGCAACGGCTTTCGAACCCCGCGAAAAAGTAAAGGGCGATTTGGCGCGGTCTGTATTTTACTTTTATACCATGTATCGCGCCCAGGCCAATATCGCCGACCCTAATTACTTTGAAATTCAGCGCCTTACGCTGTGTAAATGGAATGAACAAGATCCGGCCGATTCGGTTGAATTGCGCAAAACCTGGCAAATTGCGGCCTATCAGGATGGAAAACCCAATCCTTTTGTGCTCGATTGTACCCTTGCAGCCCGCAGCTGGTGCCCGGAAGTACCACCTGCTTGTGCAACCGGGGTACACGAAACGCCTGCCAGCAAACCCCTGCAAATGCAACTGAATCCTAACCCAACCCCGACAACTACCTTAAATTGCCAGATGAACCTGCCCTTTTCAGGCAAATTGC